>CAZKBE010000018.1:0-11643 GCA_964551115.1 Candidatus Woesearchaeota archaeon | reverse complement strand
GGTTATTGCAATAATCATACGATCTTTGGAATCAGATGTACTGCATTAGTTTATTATTGGGATTCAACCCTTGGAGATTTCTTTTCTTATTCTTATTCTAGTGCAAACCAGTTGAACTCTTGGGAAGGCTATTTTGTGAATTTTAATTATCAGAACATAACTATGTTGGGATTGGATTAAAAGAACCATGGATGTCTCCGTACCTCTTAATAGCTTGGATAAACTAGAATCTTTTGACGGGATCTTACTTATAAAAAATGTTCTATAAATTAAAATAGATGCTTGGAGAGAAAGATATAAAGTTAATAATATTTGGTGGAATATGTGGGTTTTTAGAGGATAATAGATACCAAGAAGATACAATCAAACTTTTCAAATTAATAATCTAGTGAATTGTTTATTTATATAATTATCTCCTCTTTTGTTACTCCTAAAGAAGAACATCACAAACGAAAGATTTATTAATCCTTTTTTAGTTTATTGTTTATGGTAAAAAAAGGAACTCTTTCAAAATTCCTCGGAGGATTATTAGTTTGTGGAATGAGTCTAATGCCGTTTAGGGGAGAAGCGGATGAAATTAGGTTATTGAATATATCTGGAAATCCTACAAATTATGGTCATTCGGAAATGTTTCTTAAACATCAGAGTGGAGGAGAGATTGGTGGAGACGGAGAAGATATCTCTTGGTATCTATTAGAAAGGCCCATAGGCAGTCGAGATAATTGGCTTAGAATTTCTTCAGATCAAATAAATTTTTTATATGGAATTTCAGGTGAAGAATTACAAACCGATAATCGTCCTGCAGACACAAATCTTCATGCAAATTTTCCTTTAATTTTGGATACCCAGTATAAAACAACTGGTGTTCCCGGAGACCCTATAACTTCTTCAAATAATTATGTAAGATTTGAATTACAAAGTGGACCAGACCTTGGAAGAGAATTTTATCATTGGAATATGTCTCTTACAAATGGTGCTCAGTTTGCAGATGGAACTTTTAATAAATCCGGTGTTTGGAATTTAGAATCTATTACCTCGACTAATTTGCCTGGGTACAATCTCAATAACGTTCAAGGAATATATGGATTTTTAAATGTTTTTCCTTCTAATAGTTCTGGTCAGGTTTCAAATTATCAGTTTATCTTTAACGATGAAAATGCCGGAGTTAATGCAACAAACCTTATTCCTTATGGAAGTACTTTTTCAACAAATTTTCCAAATTACGTTTATCAAGACAAGGATCCTACAAATGGAATTAGATACAAGGCAACTAGTATTGCCACTACTAACGTAACTGTAGGGGTTGTAGAATGATGGTCCTTAAAAATACAAATCTTTATAAAGCCATATGGAGGTATATTTAGATGGCAAAGAAAACCTTTTTAGGAATGTTAGCTGCAGGAGCTTTGGTTTTTAGTGGTCTAGAATCAAAAGCCTTAGATTTAACTAACCAAACAAATGAAATAATTAACGTGTCTTTTACAAATTTTACTGGTAATGCGACTGCTGATGTACATAGGGATATTACCGAGTATAAACTTGAGGCTTCTGCAGGTGCTGGCGGAAATGTTTCTGGAGTTACAAATAATTGGTTCCAATCTGGTTATACTAATAGATTAATTGCCGTTCCAAATACTTCGGCAGGTTATCATTTTGATGGTTGGAATGTAAATGGTTCTCCAGCTAGTGGTTCTCAGACAAATGATTTTATTGTAAATGGGGTTAAGGTTATTGTTGCGAAATTTAGTCTTAACCAATATCAATTTCTATTTAAGGATATAACTGCAGGAGTTGATGTAACTAATACTGTTGTCCACGGTAGTTCATTCCCAACAAATTTTCCGAAATATGTTGTTGATCCAAACAATGCAGGTGTTAGGTATAGAGCAACGAGCTTAGATTCTGATGGTGTTGGAGTAGTTCTTCCTTAATTGTTGTTTATGTTATACTTATGAAGTTTTCTTGTCGAGATCTCTTTTATAATGTGGATAGTGTTTTTGGTGAGTGTTAGAGAGTCTAATTAACTGAATAAATTTTAGATCATTGACAATATGTAACTACTAATGAATGACTTTGGAAAGGTTTATTAATCTGTGTTTTGTTATAAATCTATGGTATTTGACCTTTCCAATAATTCAATATTTGAGAAAAGCTTAAAGCTAATTAAATTTCGAGGGTTTTGGGATGAGTAGATTTATTCGAAAGGCTTTATCCGGATTGACCTTGTTATGTAGTTTTGGTCTTTTAGATGCGGAGGCTATAAGGCTGGAATCAGGGGGGTCTACAAATGTGGTTTTTACTAATTTTACCGGTAATGCGACTGCCGATGTAAACAGGGATATTACTGAGTATAAATTTGAGGCTTCTGCAGGTGCTGGTGGGAGCGTATCGGGGGTAACAAATCAATGGTTTCAATCTGGTCATACTAATGAGTTAACTGCACAGCCTACCAATACTTATTATAAATTTGATAATTGGACTTGGAATGCTAATCAGTCAACTAGCACTAATCCTACTAATGGTTTTATAGTGACTAATGTTCTAAGAGATGTTAGGGCAAATTTTTCTCCAATCTTGACTTCTTCTGGAACACCTCATTACTGGCTTGCAAGTTATGGGTTTGATCCTACTAACGGAGATTCCCAAGTAGTTAATAATTATACTCTTGCACAACATTACCAACTAGATACAAATCCAAATAGTCCTACAGGTTATTTTCATACAGCAATTCAACCAGGAGAGGTACTTTTGAAGAATAGTTCTAGTAAGGTCGAATACTGGGTAGATTATAGGCCTTTTTTAATACAAGGGGGTTGGACAGAATATACTAATCATATTCCCGGTCAATCTGGAGAAATAAGGGTTCCAACAGATAAACAAGGGTTTTATAGGGGAAAAGGGAAAAGAGTTGAAGAGTAAGTTAATGTTTGTATCTTCCTCTTGACTCTACTTTTATAAGCTGTTCTAATATTTTTAGAGAATCTAAATAGTCTTTTTTATATCCTTTTATAAATTTTTCAAAAAGCTCTTCATGACTTTGCCAGTGTTTTGCTTCTAGGGCTTGTTTTATTAAATGCAGATCCACTGCCTTATCTTCCACTCTTTTAGATATAAATCCTAGTCCAAAATCTATTATGAAAATCTTATCTTGTTTTAAGATTACATTTGAAGTAGTTAAATCTCCATGAATTATATCTTCTTTGTGAAGTTTTGCAACCATCTGTCCTAGTTCTTCCATAACTTTGTTTTGTTTTTCTTTTGGATAATCATTTAATTTCTTAGAAACTGTATCTCCTTCTATATATTCCATTTCAATTGATGTTTCTTTTGGATATTTTTTTATAGATTCTAAATTAAGAATTTTTGGGCAATTTATAATTTTTATTGCTTTTTCTAAAATTTTAGCTTCTTTTTTTGTTCTTGATTTTCTTATTCTTTCATCTAATTCTTTTTGTCTATATCCTTTTGGAATTCTTTTTTTAATGATAATATTATCTCTTAAAATTATTTCTGCTTCAGCACCTTTTGCGATTGTTTTGTCTAGCATTCTTTAACTTGGTCCTAGTTGTTTATATATCTTTTCCAGAGAAAATCTCTAGTACAACAAGTTTTTTAAATGAAGTTTTTCTTGAATTCTTATTGACATTTAGTCTTTATTAACCGGCCCCGTAGCTCAGCCCGGTTAGAGTACCGCGCTCTTAACGCGGGTGTCAGGGGTTCAAATCCCCTCGGGGTCATTAGATAAATTAGAAAAATAGATATTAATGAAATGAAAAAACTTTCTTAAGAATCTTAAAAGAAGGCGATAAATTATATAAAAATGGAATTCTTAAATTCAAATAGTCTTATAAACCTGATTTTATCCAAATTAACATGAACTGGTTAAATTTAGCACTCATATTTCAGATTTTTGTATTGGCAAATCCTCTTGCTTCAGTTCCTGCAATTCTTTCTGCTTATAAGAGTAAATTTAATGTTAAACAAATTGCAATTTCAGCAGTATTTGTTGCATTTTTAGTTGCTGCAACAGTTAATTTTATTGGTCCTTCTTTGTTTAATGCTTTTGGTATTACACTAGATTCATTTAGAATTGCTGGTGGTTTAATTCTTCTTTTCTTAGGTTTTCAGACAGTTTGGCCTTCGGATAAAGCAGATGAAACTGGATTTAAAAAGATGGATAGTTTAATTTCTATTATTGCTACTCCTTTGTTAACTGGTCCTGCAACAATTTCTTTTATTACCATTAAATCATTTGAGTTAGGCAGTCTTGTTTTATTCCCTAATATAGTCTTATCTTTTATTTTGGTTGGAATTGTATTCTTTTTGTTTGCACTTTCTGTTCCAAGAATTAATAAGAAATTTGTAGGTATTGTTTCAAGAGTATTTGGTTTATTCTTAGCTGCAATGGCAATTGAACTTATCATTGCAGGTATAAAGGGCGCTTTTTCACTTTAAATTAATGTTTTAGAAATCTATAGAATATTACTTATATTCTCTCCAGGTCTGTTTACACTTCTTACATCTAAAGAATCTAGTTTCTGTTTCATCACTTCCTCGTGTTTGGGATGTCCAGAAGTGAGCTTCATCATGTCCACAAGCCTTACATTTTGCTGCTACAGTTGGCAATACATCTACATCTTTGTCTTTTATTACTGCAACAACTTGTTTTTCGTCTAATTTTTCTTTAACTTTCATACTTACCTTTTCTTGAGTAGTATAACTACATCTAGGACAACCAAAATTCTTTGTTTTTTGGACAAGCATTGCACCACATTTTGGACAAAATTTCATTGTTTTGCTTAGCCTTTCCTACTTTTAAATGTTTCTAATTACAAAGGCCTCTTTGATTAGCACTCTTTTGCCAGTCAAATAGAATAAGTTTTATCCAGCCAATATAGGGTATTCTAAAAACAGATTTTGCAAGTACTTGTTGTCTTGAAATATCTTGTTCATATACCAAAAGCCCAGGATTATTATCTCCCTTGGTAGTATATGTTTCTTCTGCTCTAATTATTCTATGGATGATGGGATAACGAACATTTTGCTGGTTTGAATTAAATATAATTACATCACCCACTTCTAGGTTTTTAGGTGCAATTGAAAAGATTATATCTCCTTTATTAAATCCTCTTTTAAAGGACCAATCTACTGTATCTTCTAAAGAAATATTATTTTCTGCATATATGCCATTTTCAAGGATTCCTTTTAGTGTTTCCCTATGATACATAGAACAGCTTTCAACGATCACAAGATTCATTGAACCAGAAGAAATACCTATAAATGGAAAAGAGCTCTTTAATGTTGGTTTGATCATAGACTCTGAATAGCCAAATCCCGTTAATATCCCGAGTAGTGGAGAAAAAATAAACATAATGAATATCATAAATAAAAATACGAACGTTAGTGTGCTTTGCCAGCTGTCTTGATTTAAAAATTTCCAAAACTTTTTTGCTTCCTCTCTTATATTCATAGTTTGTTTAGCTTATTCTTCCTTAAAAACCTTGTGGATCTTAGAATGCTTTTTTTAGTTGTCTATATTCTTTTTTTATAAAAATCTCTTGCTGTTTCTAGCATCGTTTCATAGATATGGCTATTTGGGTAATGTTTTTCTGGATTTATATATTCTTTTTCTTCTATACCTAATGAAAATATCTGATTTAATGATTTTGCAATTGCCGAACTTCTACTTATTCCTCGAATACAATGTACAACTAAGTGATCTATTGAACTTGCATAATTTTGGAAATCACCTAATATTTCTAAAGCATGTCCTCTATTAAATAATGTTAATGAAGGATTTAATCTATGTAAAACTGGATTTATATCGTCAAATTCATATATTAAAACATCTTTAAACAACTCTTCTTTTTCTATGGGATAGTTTTCTTCGGTATAACACTGTTGATATCTTGGGGAATTAAATATTCTAATCATTAAACTATTATCTTCGGGGTTTACACTAACGGCTTCTTTTAGCGAACAAATTCTAATTGATTTCATTTTTCTAATTAGTTAATTTCATTATTAAACGTTTTCCATAGGGAAACTATTTTTTACCGAAAGATTTATAAAGTAGCTACTTATTGTATACACATAAGGTATACAACATGGGAGATTTATTTGATAACACAATAATTTGCAGGAAGTGTAATAAGGCAATGAAGCCTAACTTAGTTTCCAAAAATGGATTTAATCTTCGTACTGTTATGTGCGATAAGTGCGGAGAGACCATAATACATCCTAGCGATAAAGCCGAGTATGAGAATTTTATTCGACTTAAAGAAAAAGAGTTTAATGTTAAGATGAGGATGGTTGGTAATTCTTATGCTGTTTCTATTCCTCGTGAAATTGTTGATTTTATGAAAGAGCAAGAATCTCGCTTTAATGATATGGTTAAGTTGTCTTTTGATCAATTAGGTAAAGTGAGTTTAATGTTTAATTCGCCAGAAGATTTAGACAGAACAAAATCTAGGGTTGTTAGTACTAAAGAAGTAAAAATTATGCGTGATGGTCGTCCAATTCTTCATGCAAAAAAGTTTATTGATTCTGCTCATCCAGAGAGAAATCAGACAAAAGTATTTAAATCAAATGAATTGGAGGATAAATAATGGTAGAGAAACAAGATAAAAAGACTAAGTTAAGAGTTGTTGAATCTCTTCAGGATGACGCTTATCGTGGTATTGCACGTATTGATTCTACTCTGATGAAGAAACTTAAACTTCAAAGAGGGGATGTTATTTCAGTTAAAGGTGGAAAAGAGTCTTTTGTTTTAGTTGACCGAGCTTATCCTGCTGATGAAGGAACAAATATTATTCGAATAGATGGTATTGCTAGAAAAAATGCTAAAACAGGTATTGGAGAATTTGTTGAAGTAGATGTTGCTAATCTAAAAGAAGTTAAGAAAGTTACTGTGGCTCCAGCACAACAAGGTATTATGGTTCAAGGTAATTCTGATGCTATAAAGCAAAATTTACTTGGAAGACCTGTATCTAAAGGAGATATACTTGTTATGGGCGGTGGAAGAAAAAAGAGAGATATTTTCTCTGAAGAAATGGGAGATTTTGGAGAATTATTTGGAGATATTTTTAGTCAGTTTGGAATGGGTATGCCTGGCGGTGGGCAGATGAGATTTGCAATTGTTTCTATTTCTCCTAATCAACCAGGTATAATTACTGAGAACACCGAAGTAACTTTGAATCCTAAGGCTGTTGATATTATTGAGGATATGAATATACCTCAAATTACTTATGAGGATATTGGAGGATTAACTGATGAAGTGAAGAAAGTTAGAGAGATGGTCGAATTGCCTTTAAAACATCCTGAAATTTTTGGAAGACTTGGAATTGAACCTCCAAAGGGTGTTTTATTATTTGGTCCACCAGGAACTGGAAAAACATTACTCGCTAAAGCTGTTGCAAACGAATCTGAAGCACATTTTATTTTATTAAATGGTCCTGAAATTATGAGCAAATTTTATGGAGAATCAGAGAAGAAGGTTAGAGAGATATTTGAAGAGGCAGAGAAAAATTCCCCCGCAATTATTTTTATTGATGAGATAGATGCTATCGCTCCAAAAAGAGAGGATGTTCAAGGGGAAGTTGAAAGAAGAGTTGTTTCACAATTATTAACTATGATGGATGGTCTAAACAATAGAGGAAAGGTTGTAGTAATTGGGGCAACTAATAGGCCTAATGCTCTTGATCCCGCTCTTAGAAGGCCTGGAAGATTTGATCGAGAAATTGAGGTAGGTGTTCCAGATAAGAATGGTAGATTACAAATTTTAAAGATTCATACAAGGGGAATGCCTCTTGAGAAAGATGTTAATCTAGAAGAGATTGCTTCTAAGACTCATGGTTTTGTTGGAGCAGATATAAATGCGTTAGCTAAAGAGGCTGCTATGTCTGTATTGAGAAAAAATCTTCACAAGTTTAATTTAGATGAAGAAGAGATATCTAATGAGGTTTTAGAAGTTTTAAAGGTCTTTAAAGATGATTTTGATAATGCTCTTAAGGTTGTTAGGCCTTCTGCAATGAGAGAAGTTTTAGTTGAAACTCCTAATGTGAAATGGGAAGATGTTGGAGGTGTTGAAACTACGAAGATTGAATTAAGAGAGGCTATTGAATGGCCTTTGAAATATCCAGATTCTTTTAAGAGAATGGGAATTCGAGCTCCAAAAGGAATTTTACTTTATGGTCCACCAGGAACTGGAAAAACTTTACTTGCTAAAGCCGTTGCAAAAGAGTCTGAAGCAAACTTTATCCAAGTTAAAGGTCCTGAATTGTTAAGCATGTGGGTTGGTAAATCTGAAGAAGGCGTTCGAAAAGTTTTTGAGAGAGCAAGACAGGTTTCTCCTTGTATCATCTTTTTTGATGAAATTGATTCTTTAGGTGGAAAAAGAGGATTACATGAAGGGGGATCAAAAGTAACTGAATCTGTTTTAAATCAATTGCTTGCTGAAATGGATGGAATTGAAGATTTATCTAATGTGATTGTTGTTGGTGCTACAAATCGACCTGATATGCTCGATTCTGCTTTGATGAGGCCTGGAAGGTTCGATAGAATCGTTTATGTTCCTGTTCCTGAAAAACAAGGAAGACTTGAGATCTTTAGAATTCATACAAAAAATGTTCCTATAAAGAATAGAGATAAGATTATTGAGAAGTTATCTGAAGAAACTGAAGGATATACTGGGGCAGATATAGAATCTTTAGTAAGAGAAGCAGCTATGCTTGCATTAAGGGAAAACAAGGATGCTACTGAAGTTTTAGAGAGTCACTTTAAGAAAGCAATGGATAAAGTTGCTCCTTCCGTATCTAAGGGCGATCAAGAAAGATACAAGAACATTGAAAAGAAATATTTGAGAAGTGCTAAGTCTGCATTACCTGAGACAAGTTATATGGGTTAATTTTTTGTTGTGATTATTACCTTGTTGTCATGAAAAATAATTGTTTCTTCTGCTTGGCTTACGGGCTTTTTACTTTTTTCAACTAAAACTGGAAAGTTGTAAATTATTTTTTCTTTTGTTAATATTTTTAATGCAAAGGTAGTTTTGAAACCTTTTTGATCCAGCCATCTTTTGCAAAATGGTTTTGTTTTGTATTCTGTTTTAATATACTCTAAAATTTTTCTTGACGCACTATCTCGTGTATTTTTATCTTGGATTAACATAAAAATTTCAGATGGTTTTCCTTCAATTACTTCTCCAATACCGGTAGTTAGAAAAGGTTCTACAGCTATTGCTTTTTCTTTTAGTAATGTTTTGTTGTTATTTTTTGTATTTGGTATTGATGTTGATCCATGAATTTTATATTGTTCTAGAGAATGACCTGTAAGATTTTTTATAATATTATACTTTTGCTCTTCTAGTCTTTTTTCGATGTTATTTCCTATATCTGCTACCATTGAATTATAATTTAGACTTTCTAGTGTTTTTTCTAGTATCTTTTCATTTAGTTCAATCATTTCTTTGTATTCTTTTTTTTCAGTAAGGTCTAGACTAAATGCCAGGTCTGCAATATATCCATCAACTTCAACTCCAAAATCTACTTTTAATATTCCTTCTGCAATTGTTTCATCTTGAAAAGAAGGAGTGTAATGTGCCGCAACTTCATTTAGTGAAAGATTTATTGGAAATGCAGGTTTTACATTATTTTTAATTAATTGGCTATCTAATTCATTAGCTATTTCAATTAATTTCATTTTTGGTTTTATAAAACTCTTTAGATGTTGCCTTAGTTTGTTTGCTATTTCTCCTGCCTTACAATAACCTTCAAATTCTATTTTGTTCATATTCCTTGAATTGTTTTGATATTTAAAAAGTGTTGGTTTTTTATACAAAACATTTATATAGTCTAATTATCATCAATGCTTAGTATTAGATAGATATTTAACGATTAGCATTAATGCACAATGGATGAGAGAAAAAAAGAGGAAATTTTGAAGATTCTTTTAAAGAATCAGGATGGCCTAACTATCCTTGAATTAGCTAGGTTGCTAGATGTTTCTAGAAATACTTGTGCAATTATTCTTGCGAATTTAGAAGGTGCAGGTTTAATAAGAGTTCGAGAAGTTGGAAAATGCAAATTGCATTATCTTAAGGAGGGTAAAAAATGAAGCCAAAATTTTTATTCTTATTTAGCCTTTTAATCATAACTAGTTTGGGCTTTGGAAGTTCTGCTTTGACGTGTACTTCTGGCGATTTAGCAACAACTTGTTATTTGAACACAACTTATGTTGCGTCTAGTGGGGAGTTTATTAATGCAAACAATTTAGTAATTCAATCTAATGGTAGTATTGCTAATAGTCAAGGGAATACTTTTACAATTAATCTAACTGGTAATCTAACTATTGAAGCAGGTGGGAGAATTAACGGAACAGGTCTTTCAGGTTCTAATCGTGCGAATTCACGTGCAGGAGCTAATATTAATATCTTAGCACAGAATCTTAATGTTTCTGGAATAATTAGAGCAGATGCGGGAGCTTTAACAGGTATAAATGCAGTAGAAAGAGGACATAGTGGCGGGAATGTAACTATTCAGGGTAATGAAGTTTCCCTTTTTAATAATATCATCCTTAGTGGTGCAATTACGGACTATGCAAACGGGGGTGCAGGAGGTCATGGAGGAAGATTAAATATTACTGCTAATATATTATACTTAACTAATGTAACTAATGTTGGCGGATATGCTTATTATTATTGTGCTACATGGAGCGGTGTGAGAGGTAATGGCGGTAATATTTACCTAAATTCTCCAAATATTAGTGTTGTTGGAACATTAAATGTAAATAGGGGAGCTTCAGGAGGTTGTAATGATGGGGATTATGGATTAATATATATTAATTATACTAATAATTCTAATTATCTTAATTTAACAAATGCAACATTTACTGTTGGTGCACCCATAATCACTCCTTTTTGTGATTCTGGAGATTTAGAAACTACATGTAATCTTTCAAGAATTCAAGGTATAGGAACAAATAATCAAATTTTAAACTTTACTAACTTGAACATCTTTGGAACAGGAGGGATTAGGGTTGCAAGAAGATTACAAACAAGCTACACATTAAATATTTCTGGAAACTTAACAACATTTGGAAGCTCTTATATTAACTCTAATCCAGATTCTAATCCATTAAATGCTGTAGCTGGGGGGAATATAACTCTTCTAGCAGACACTATAAATCTTTCTGGAACAATGAGTGTTAAAGGAGGAGATATAACTGCTACAAATTCTGATGAGAAGGCAGGTGATGGAGGAACTATAACTTTCAGAGCAAATAATGTTTTTTCATACAATACATTAACTTTAAGCGGAGGTAATGCAGGGCATACAAACGGAGGTGCAGGAGGTAATGGCGGAAGATTAAATATTGCTTCTGATATTGTATATTTAAACAACATAACAAGTGTAGGAGGTACAGCCACGACTTCATATTGTTCTGGAACTTGGTCTGGTAAAAGGGGTCTTGGTGGTTCAATATTTTTAAATGTAAAAAATATTACTTTTAATGAAATAATAGATTTAAATGAAGGAAGAATAGGTCTCTGTGCTTCAAGACAAACTTGGATGAACTCTACAATTAATGCTGAAAATATAATTATTAACCCTACATCATATCTTAAAATCCAAGGATTAGTTAATG
>CAZKBE010000017.1:13322-16377 GCA_964551115.1 Candidatus Woesearchaeota archaeon | reverse complement strand
TTTTAAAGTTCTTTTGAAAATTAGTATTAAGCACTCGTAGCTCAGCCTGGATAGAGTAGAGGCATCCTAAGCCTTTGGTCGGGGGTTCAAATCCTCCCGAGTGCGTTTTAAATTAGTCTTGTTCATTTTTCTTTAGGAAGATTAAACCAAAAGGGTATTTTAAAAGTCAAAATTACACTATAGTTATTGTGATAATCATACTGAAGGTCTAAACTAAAAGTAGAGCTCTTACCAACTTTGGGCAATTCGTAGGTTTTTCCTATAGCCATCTCTTCTTTACCTACTCTAAATTGTAAATCATCCAGGCAAGTATTTTTACTAGATTTCACCCTCATTTTAACCCGGGGATAGTTATCGCTATCTAACTCAGGATTTAGTTTAAATCTATATCCGCGAACCTCGGGACTATTTAATGTTGTAATCCTCTTAAGACCCTTTCCTGCCTTCTCCACTCTTCCAAAAGTTTTAGGATATCTCCCAACAAGTACATCCCAAAGCCCGGAAATTGCTTGATTTTTTAAGATGAAGTCATCTTCTTTATAGTCTTCCCAGGCAGAAAAAAAAGGGTCTCTATTTATTCGATCTTCGAAAGCATACATAAAATTTTCTAAAAAAGGACCTTGAGAATATCTCGATCTATCTTCTATTGTTTCTTCGTCAATTCTTGCCATAAAGTTTACAACATCTTTAACTTCAATAGTTTCGCTAGCCAAAGACTCGCTAACAACCTTTACAGGATCTTCCTGTGTTAATAATTCCGTGTTTGGAGGGAGAGTTGGAGCTAAAGAAGTTTTTTCATCCGCAGGGATTAGCTCTCTTTTTGGAATTACGTCTGTAGATAAAATATCCTGGTCTTCCTGAGCAAAAGAAAGTATAGGAAATACCATCAAACCCCCAAGGATCATTTCAAGTAACTTGCCCATGGAATAATTAATAGGAAAACGGAGTTTATAAAATATGTGGTTTAGAAGAATTGCCCATAAAAAGTAGAATATAAACGATCTATAAAAATAAAATAATAATTGGCTAAAATTATCTTTTGGAGGATTTAACTCCAAAGAACATTTAAAACAATTTTAAGAAAGATTTAAAAAAGAAAAGATCCTAGAAGAAGGATAAAAGATGGTAAAAAAAGAGACTTGTAATTCTTGTAATGGTACTAACAAAATTATGAGAGTAATTATGGGGACTGCAGTTATTTTACTCTTTATATTCCAAGCATATTTTATTTTTTTCATGAAAGATATTTCAAATAGGGCACTTATAAGTAACAGCATTATAACGTTATTTGCATTACTCGCTTTTGTTTCAAGTATAAGGATTTATTTTAAAATGCCTAAAAACTTTCCTGCTGAGAAAAAGGGATATTTATTATTAACTAGTTCTATTTTTCTTTTCTTTTTGGGAGATCTTCTATGGTTAGTCTATGGATTAAAAGACAGTTTATTACCCCTAGGAACCTGGCCAGATTTAGCTTGGAGTCTAGCTTATTTTGCTTTAATTGCTAGCCTGTATTATTTTAATTCATTAATCTTTAGGGAGTCTGATAAAAAACTTTATATGGTATTAATTATCGGAATTATTATAGCCGGCGGGATATTATATCTGGATGTAAGTGAAGATTTAAATCTTGGCAGCTTTAGTTGGCAACATGCTATTCAGGACAGTTATATTCTCTATGACCTGATTATACTCATCTTAATTATTTATATTGTTTGGCCAATGTGGCTTTTAAAAAACCCTATTTTTTATAGCTGGATAATTCTAGGTGTAGGTATTCTTTCAAGAGGTATCTATGACCGTATCTTCGCAGAATTGAGCGAGTCTGGTGCGTATTATTCCGGACATCTAGTGGATTTGATTTATATTTTCTTTTACATTGCAATAGTTTTTAGTAACATATATAAATGCAAGATGTTAGATGGATATGGGAAAAGAGATGATAAAACTAGTTTTAACTAAATCGGAAAAGGTGGAATCCTCCTTTGTAGCAGAGATTAGGTCAACAAAAGGAAATGTTATTGCAGTGCTCGGAACAAGACCCTATAGTTCTTTTAGACCTTTGGTGAAGACAACTTGTACTAACAGAAACTGCTTTTTTATAGATACTCTGATGGATCAAGAAGACAAAAATTTAATTTATGTTAATCCAGAAAATCTAACCGGACTTAGTATCGCAATAAATCAAGCACAGCAGACTATGGGGGGGAAAGTTACCATTATTTTTGACTCTGTGAATAACCTTGCATTTAGAAATGGCGTAGGAACACTTTCCAAATTTTTTTCGTTTATATTTAGTAAATCATTAGACTGGAAAGCAGAGATCGTTATAGTAGGTTCAGAAAATCCAAAAGTTTCGGAGATATTAGATTTGATTAAACAAAGAGCAGATAAGGTGGTAAAAAAATGATGGAGACATATATTATTATCCTAGGCGTATTATCTTTGATTTTTCAATTTTTGGCAGCTTATTTATCATGGAACATATATTATTTTAATAAAACCAATAAGTGGTGGCTTGCACTAGTATTTGCTTTCGTACTTCAAGCAATTAGAAGGGTTCAGCAAGTATACTATGATATTGTAGGCACATCTGCCCAGAATATCTTTCTAGATAGGGGTTTAATGTTTTTGATAAGCTTACTAATCCTAATTGGACTTTGGTCAATGTTGAAGAATTTTGAGAATTTCGAAGTTATTGAAACGAAAGTTAAAACTAAGTTGAAGGTGAAGAAATGAGTTGGGATATCAATTTAGTACTGAGTCTAGCTCAGATAGTTATTCAGTTTATTGCAGCTTATTTTGCTTATAAAATTTATTTATTTAATAGGGGAAACTATGGTTGGATTTCTGTGACTATTGCTTTAGTATTAATGAGTTTTAGAAGAATCACTGCAATAGTTCTTAGTTTTAATTACCTTCCAGACCCTAGTGGATTAATTTCATCACTTGATAAATTGGTGTTACCTTCGATTATCAGTATCCTTTTATTTATTGGATTTTGGTCAATGTTGAAGAATTTTGAGAATTTCGAAGTTATTGAAACGAAAGTTAA
>CAZKBE010000017.1:4726-13222 GCA_964551115.1 Candidatus Woesearchaeota archaeon | reverse complement strand
CAATGTTGAAGAATTTTGAGAATTTCGAAGTTATTGAAACGAAAGTTAAAACTAAACTGAAGGTGAAGAAGAAAAATGGTTAAGAAAAAGGTTAATAAAGATATTTCTAATAAAAAGAAAATGCAACGTATAAATGGAAAAGAAAGTATCGTAGCAGGTAAAATAAAAAAATCTAAGATAAATATTTCATTTGGAAAGCCCCTTTCTTGGATTCCAAAAATGTCTGTGGAAGAGACGAATATAGACGCTCAACATAAAAAGTTAATTGGAGGGGTTAATATGCTTTTAGACTTGGTTAAACAAGGGGAAGAAATAAAGAAAATTCGAAAGTTCATTCATTTTATGGATGGATATGTAAAAGAACATTTCTCGTATGAAGAGGAATATATGAAAAAAATAGGCTATCCCAAACTTGCGCTTCATAGAGAAATTCATCAGTCATTTATTGAATATTACGTTGAGTTCAAAAATAGATTGGCTAAAGAACTTTCTGAAAAAGAGGGAGGCGAGTTTGCTTCAGATAAGGTAAGAAAATTGATTTCAGAAGCAAGAGAATATATAAAGTCTTGGCTAAGGAATCATATGCTCGGAGATGATCAGGGTTTCCATGATTACGCAAAGAAAAATCATTTGATTGGGAAAAAATTGAAAGATATAAAAATTGGGAGCAAGAAAGAATCTATAGCCGATAAAGTTAAAGCGGCTTTAATTGGAGCAGAAAAAGAACACTTGAAAAATGTGCCTGACTTGAAAGATAAAAAGCCGAATAAGGAATATGTTTTTACAGGAATTGAAGGTTTTGATAGTTTGCTTGGGAATGGAATTCCTAAAGGGAATTCTATAATTATGGCTGGAGGGGCAGGAAGTGGAAAAACAATTTTTTGTTTACAAACTATGGTAAATAAAGCAATTGAAGGCAAAAAATGTCTTTATATGACTCTTGAAGAAAATGAAGAAAAACTTATTCAACATATGGAAGACTTTGGATGGGATGCAGAAAAATTAATTAAGACTGGCAAATTGAAAATTCTGAGGATGAACCCATTTGATATTACCCGAAATGTTGATGCTATGCTTGCAAAGCAAAAAGGAGAACTCTTAATAGATATCGATCCAGTTTTGCTTCCAAAGGACTATGCCCGCCCAGATTTTATAGTCATTGATTCTTTAACTGCTATTGCTTCTGCATTTACTGGAAAGGACGATAGTTATAGAATATATATTGAACAATTATTTAGATTTTTAGAAAAAACTAAAGCTACGAGTTTTTTAATTACAGAAACTGAACAAGTTCCAAAAATTTTCTCTACTACCGGAGTTGAAGAATTCTTGGCAGACGGAGTAGTAGTTCTTTATGCATTAAAACATGGAAATGTTAGAGAAAATGCTTTAGAAATTTTAAAACTTAGGGGATCAAATCACAAAAAGAATATTGTTGCTATGCAAATTGGAGATAATGGACTAACTATTTATCCGGAGCAAGAAGTATTTAGTGAAATTAATTAAACTTATAAATCAAGAAAAAGGGATAAATAAAATGGGAAGCATAAAGAATAAGATTTTGTTTGGAATATTAATATTTTTATTTATTTTTATAATCGTTTTATCTGCAGCATATTATACGACCCTTAAAAATCAACAGCGAAATGTTAATTGGGCAGTTGAAAAAAAGTTTAACGAAAATTACAAAATATATAATGCAATGTTGAAATACCAAGAGGAAGCGTTACATACCGCAATAATTACATTTACACAAGATGAAAAACAAAAGGATCTTTTTTTGAATGGAGATAGACAAGAATTATATTCCGCTAGTATTCCTTTGTTTAACGAACTAAATAAGGATTTTGCTTTAACTCATTTTTATTATATGGGCCTAAATAGATCCATTTTCTTAAGAGTGCATCAGAAAGACAGGTTTGATGATATTTGCCAGAGGGTTACTTGTAAAGAAGCGCAAGAAACTAAAAATTTAAGTGCAGGAATAGAATTTGGTCCACTTATGTATTTTACATTAAGGGTTGTTCAACCATATTATGACGATAACAATTTAATTGGATATGTAGAGCTTGGAAAAGAAATTGAAGAATTGGGTAAAGAATTTAAAGAAGTTACCGGGGATGACATATCTCTTTTAGTAAATAAAGAAAATATTAAAGAGGAAGATTGGGCTATAGCTATGAATAATCGAAAAGTAGAAAATAATTGGAAAGAGATTAGGGATTATGTTTTAGTTGGAACATCGCATGTAGAATTAGAAGACATTTATAATAGAGATTATCTGGATAGCTGTTTGGATAGTGACCGACTTAACTTGGTTGAAGAAAAAGGTATTCTTGTTGGCAAAATGAACCAAGAAGGTAAGGAGATGGTTTGTTCTGTTTTTCCGCTTTATGATGCTTCTGGAAAAAAGGTTGGAGTTATCAGCTTTGAAGATGATGTTACGGAGATCTTAAAAGAAAATTCGGACGTTCTTAGTAACATGATGAGTGTTTTACTTTTATTATTTTCTTTAATATTAATCCTTACTTTTTACTTTTACTTTTATTCTAAAAAGAATATAACTACTCCTTTAACAGACTTAAAGGAAATAGCTGAGGACATAAGTTCTGGCAATATAGATGTAAAGATTTCTGAAAAAATGAAGAAACGCAAGGATGAGATTGGCGAGGTGGCTATTGCATTTGATAAATTAATAAGAAACTCCCAAGCATCTTTCGGTTCATTGATTGGAGATAAAGTAAGATCCAGGTCTACAGGAAAGAAATAAAATGGTCAAAAAAACCAAAGATAGTTATGAAAAGCAAATAATACTATACTTGATCCCTGGAGATTTATACGGCGTATATAACTTAAAGATCCTTAAAGATTATGTAAATAAGAAGAAAAATCATTGTGTTTATGTAAGTTTAAATAATTCATATGAAGTACTAATTAAAAAATTTAAAAGTAGCGGACTGAGTTTAGATAAGATATTTATTATAGATGCTATAACTTCTAGCTTTAAAGAGAGAATGGTAGACAATGGCGTTTATATTGGAAATCCTCGCGCGCTTACGGATATTTCTATCGCTATCACTTCTGCATTTAAAGCATTGGATCAGGAAAAGAAAGTATTATTCTTAGATTCTATGGCAACTCTAGAAGTCTATAATGATCTTGGAACCTTAACTAAGTTTTCAACATTTGTCATGAATAAGATGAGGGAATTAAAAATAAATGTAGCTATTATTAGTTTAAAAAAAGATCAAGATAAAGACTTTATTGAATCTCTAATGCAATCGGTAGATAAAGTAGTTAGAGTATGAGTATTATATAATACTATAATACTATAATTCTTTAAAGAAAGATTTAAATACTACTGATTATTCAAACTATAAAGATGGTGAGAAAGACGACTAGTTTGAAAATCGAAGAAGAGTTATGGAAGAAAGTTAAAATTTATTGTATTGAAAATAATCTCGAAATTTCTGAATTTATCGAAAAGGTAGTTAGGGAGGTTGTGGAAAAATGAATCGAAGAGGAGATTTGAAGATTTTGTTTTTAATCCTCCTGATAGGAAGTATTCTTTCTATTAGTTTAACTTGGGCTCTTTTTGCTTTTCCTGGTGCAACTTCTCCAAATACTGTTTTAGTTTCTCAAGCCTGTAATACTGAAATTGCTTCAGCAACACCTGAAAATTTTGGAGGGAGTTGTTCTGCTACTACAAATATAGATACAAATAATGCTGTATTGCAAACAGCCACTGTTTCTGGAAATAATCAGTATATGGGGGTAAGAACAACAAGTTTTAATTCATCTATTTCTAGTTGCGGCCAAATTACTCAGGTTAGGTTATGTTATGAATGGTGGTCCTCTTCAGCTTCAATTGGAACATGTACTGTTAAGATTGATAAAGATGGTGGGGGCAGTTATTCGACTGCGTCTTCTACTTGTCCTGGAACAACGGCTAACCCTGGAGAAATTTGTACAGATGTTACTAGTTTGGAAAATTGGACTTGCGGAAATTTTTTAACAGAATCCGGAACAAGGTCTCTTGCATATTTGCAAGTTAGAGCTGCCTCTGCTGGATCAAAGACACTTACTGTTGATTCTCTTTATTTTAATGTTACTTACGTAGCTGATGCAATTGCCCCTGTAATTTCTATTGCATACCCCCTGAGTACAACATATACTACTAATGTTACAACCTTAAATTTCACTGTTACCGATAATTCTTTGGATAAATGTTGGTATTCTCTAAATGGGGGAACAACAAATACTACTGTCAATTGTACTTCTGGAGTTCGAGTTAATATTTCTGGTTTGATTTCAAATGTTGGAACAAATACCTGGGTAGTTTATGCGAACGATACTTTTGGAAATAATGCCCGTGCAAGCGTAAATTTTACATATAATGTTGCCCCTATTGTTTCCAATATCTCTGTTGCTAGTTCGAATATCGCTTATTCTACTACCCAAACTATATTTGGAAACACAACTTCTCACGGAGTTAATGATTCTAATGCAGAAACCCTTTATTTTTATTGTGATGATAGTTCTTCGCCTACTGCTGCAGTTAGTGAGTGTACTGGGGGAACTACAAGTGATGCAAGTTATCCATATTCTTTCACTTGTAGTTTTGATGTTGGTGTTAATGGCGGAAATTATACAAAATATTGTAGGGTTTATGACGGGGTTTCGTATTCTCCTGTTGTTAATGTTAGCTATTCTGTTGATGCTTCTCCTCCTAGTTTATCTTTAATTAGTGTTGCTGGAGATTCTTCACCAAGTTATTTCGATACGACCAATAATGGAGCAACCCTAATTAATGTTTCTGGAGAAAGTGAAATGAGTTGTAGATGGGCTTTGAGTGATTTAGCTTATTCTTCCATGAGTAATATCTGCCAAATTTCTGGAAGTTATGCAGCTTGCAACGTGAGTGGATTAAGTCAAGGAGATAATAATGCGTATGTCTCTTGTGTCGATAGTTTAGGAAGTGGTAATAGTATATCAAATAATTTGGATGTATTTTTCTATTTAGATTATACTGCACCTACAGCAAGTAGTGATGCAGATACTGTGACAATCCATGTTCCTACTTATGAGGTTACTATAACCGAATTAGATAATGTTGATGGAGATCCGAATTCATATTATTGTTATTCAACTTCTCAAGGATGTAATCCTACAACCAGTATAGATAGTGGCGGGATTATTTCTTTTAGTTCTTCGAATAGAGGTCCTTTATATTTAAGATATTATTCTGTAGATGATGCAGGGAATTCGCAAGAAATTGTTAACGAAACGATAAGTATCAATCGGTTGCCTATATTCACAAGTGCGACGGATGATGCAAGCACTATTTTAGGCGGTACAACAGTTACTATTTCAACTATTTCTTCTGATTTAGATTCTAGTCAAACAATAAAACTGTATGTTTGTAGTTCTTCAGGCGCGAATTCTTCTGGATGTTCTGGAACAGAGTATTGTTCTGCTACTGCAACGGCCAATTTATCTTGTGGATTTGCTTCTGAAACAGATAGTGCTTCACATACATGGTATGCATATATATTTGATGCTGGTGGAGAGGCAGCTGCGGCAAACCCTTTGACTGGAAGCTATATTACGGATTATAGTGGACCATTAATCACCGTCATCTTGCCTGAAAATGCTTCTAATACTACTCAAAGTTCCGTTACTGCAAGAATAACATTAAATGAAGCTGCAAATTGGGTAGGATATTCTTTAAATGGTACTGCAAATATTTCAATGAGTAATATTTCTTTATTACAATATGCTGGGATTTTTTCAGGTTTATCTGTGGGTAATTATAATTTAACTTTTTATGCCAATGATAGTTTTGGAAATATGGCTGCAAGCGATACAATTTATTTTTCTAGAGTGAATGCTGCAGATACAACTGCACCGGTGTTAGTAATTACTACTCCTTTGAATGCAATTTATACTTCTGCAACTGGAACTTATGTGAATATTAGTTCTGATGAAAATTTAACTTGGGCAGAATATAAATTGAATGGAGGAAATTTAACCAGCTTGACAAATGTAGTCAATTCTTCTACAATTTGGTACGTTAATTTAACCTCTCTAACTCAAGAGACCACAAATACAGTTATTGTTTATGGAAATGATAGTTCTGGCAATCAAGGAAATAGAAGCGTGACTTTCTTTGCAGATTCTTTAGCCCCTAGATATTCTTCTGTATCCGCACCTAGTGCAAATCAATCTCAATCTGTGAATTGTTCAATATTTTGGAATGATACTAATTCGTTATCTTCGGTGATAATTGGAGAAAATTCTTTAGGAAGTTATGAGAATCACACTATTGCCTTTTCTGGAAGTTCTGGAACTGCAAGTTATACAATCTCTGGAACTAAATTAGCAAATACAGGAAATTACAATTGTCAATTTTATGCAACGGATGCTGCAGGAAATATAAATTTTACTTCGACTTCCTTTACAATCGCAGATGTTATTGCTCCTACGATAACTGTAACAAGCCCTGGAAACTTTACTTACAATCAACAAACAGTCGGAGTTTCTTTAGTTACTTCTGAGAATGCTTTTTGGGTAGGATATTCTTTAAATGGTACTGCAAATGTTTCAATGGTAAATACCTCAATGACTTCTTGGAGTGCTACTACTTCAAATTTAGCTAATGGGCCTTACAATATTATATTCTACGCAAATGATAGTTTTGGAAATATGGCGAGTTCTCCTATAGTTTATTTCACAGTTAATGCGGTTTCTGATACAATACCTCCAGTAATTACTATGGTAAATCCCCTAAATTTAAGTTATAAAACAACTTCTTTCACCTTAAATATTTCTTCAAATGAAGCTTTGCTGTGGGCAGGATATATGTTGAATGGTGGAAGTCTAACTAACTTAACAAATACTTCTACAACGAGTTGGAATGCTTCTTTGTCTGGATTGTCCCAAGAATCTACAAATAGTTTAATTGTTTATGCGAATGATACGTCAAATAATCAAGCTAACCAGATAATTACATTTTATGTAGACTCTTTAGCTCCAAGATATTCTTCGGTATCCGCACCTAGTGCAAATCAATCTCAATCTGTGAATTGTTCAATATTTTGGAATGATACTAATTCGTTATCTTCGGTGATAATTGGAGAAAATTCTTTAGGAAGTTATGAGAATCACACTATTGCCTTTTCTGGAAGTTCTGGAACTGCAAGTTATACAATCTCTGGAACTAAATTAGCAAATACAGGAAATTACAATTGTCAATTTTATGCAACGGATGCTGCAGGAAATATAAATTTTACTTCGACTTCCTTTACAATCGCAGATGTTATTGCTCCTACGATAACTGTAACAAGCCCTGCAAATAGTGCAACGTATAACCAATTAGCAATTCCTTTGTCCATTGTGGCTTCTGAAAATGCAAGTTCTGCTTGGTATTCTTTAGATGGTGCAGCCAATGTTAGTATGGGCAATACTTCTAAAACAAATTGGAATTATACTGCAAACTTGGCTAATGGTTCATATTCGATAATATTTTGGGCAAATGATAGTTTTGGTAATGTTGGTACCTCTGGAATAAGAACATTTAATATAGATACAGGGTTAGTAGATTCTGTTCCGCCAGTTATAACAATAAGTAGTATTGCAAATGCTTCTTACAAAGGACTATCCGGGGTTGCTTTAAATGTTACAACAAACGAAAATGTAAACTGGGTGCAATATTCATTAAATGGTTCTGCAAATGTTTCCTTGGCAAATAGTTCAATGACTTCTTGGAATGTGAATCTTGTTAGCCTAGCTCAAGAATCTACAAATAGTTTAATTGTTTATGCGAATGATACTGCAGGAAACATTGGTGCAACTAGTATAACTTTCTATGCAGATACTTTGGCTCCAAGATTAACTTCTGCTTCTGCAACTTCCGTAAATGAAAACCAAAATGCAAATTGTAGTGTTTATGTAAATGATTCCTTTGGATTTTCTTCTGTAAAAATTGCTGAGAACGCAACAAGTCCGGGAAATTTTATAAATCACACAATGGATTTAACTTCTGCCGGATTTGCAAATTATACTGTCCTAAATGTTGCTAAAGGAGAATATTTATGTATCTTCTATGCAACTGATGCTGCAGGAAATACAAATTCAACTTCTGCAAGCTTCACAGTTTCAGATATTAGTGCTCCGGCATTGACTGTGACTAGCCCTAGTAATGTAACCTATAATCAAAATTCTATAGTTATTAGTTTATTAACTGGTGAAAACGCAAGCTCTGCGTGGTATTCTTTAGATGGCGCTGCAAATGTTTCCTTGGCAAATAGTTCAATGACTTCTTGGAGTGCTACTCTTTCTAGCTTGCCTAATAAGATGTACAATATAACCTTCTACGCTAATGATACTTCTGGAAATTTGGGAATTTCTTCTATAATTTATTTTACGATAAATGCGATTGCAGATTCTGTTCCGCCAGTTATAACAATAAGTAGTATTGCAAATGCTTCTTACAAA
>CAZKBE010000017.1:0-4626 GCA_964551115.1 Candidatus Woesearchaeota archaeon | reverse complement strand
CTGCAGGAAATACAAATTCAACTTCTGCAAGCTTCACAGTTTCAGATATTAGTGCGCCTACAATAAATGTTTTAAGTCCTGCAAATAATAGTGCTTATTCGCAATCTTTAGTTCCTTTGATAATCTCTCTGAGTGAAAATGTTGTTTCTACAAATTATTCCTTGGATGGTGCTGTAAATTCAACTTTATCTGGTTCTGGAAATTCTTGGAGTAAAACTATTAGCGTTGCAGATGGAGATCATAATGTAATTTTCTATGTAGCTGATTCTTCTGGAAATATTGGCGTAAGTAGCATATACTATTTTAGTGTTGATACTGAAACAGGGGCACCGGGAATTACTATCTCTAGTCCTCTTAGCGGGGTTTATTATTCATCTGCTATTCAGTCTTTAAACATTTCTTCAGATTCTCCATTAAGGAGTGTAGGATTCTCTGTAAATGGGAGTTCAATTATTTATATGACAAATAGTTCAACCACCGATTGGAGTTCTAGCTATACTTTTGCAGCCGGAACTAACATAGTGGTGTTCTATGCTAATCATACTTCTGCAAATAATAATCAAGGAACTGAAAGTTCAACATTCTATATAGATTTAGATAATCCTTCCGTAGATTCAATAACTTGCACCTCTCCGATTAATAATTCATTAAATGTAAATTGTTTGTTTGATGTGAGTGATTCTTTAGGTTTGGATTACTTAGTTATTTCAGATAATTCTACAGGCGATTTTGTAAACTCTAGTTCTCTAGATCTATCAGGAACTAATAGTTCTACAGCCCATACTATTTCTTCTTCAGATACTTCTATTGGCGGATTCCAGGTAATAGCTTACTTATTTGATTTATCTGGAAGAGTTAATGGAACTGAAAGTTATAATGTGCAGGTTTTAGACGACCGGGCCCCAATTATAAGCAGCCCTATTTATTCTCCTAGAGATTCTGATTCCCTAGACCCTGGAGTAAATGTTACGATTAATGCTTCGGTTGAAGAGGATTATTTGATTTCTAATGTTTCTGTTTATTATAGAAATAGTTCAGGTGTTTTTAGTTCTGTTGAAATGACAAATATAACCTCCTCAGATTATACTGCCACTATTAATTTTGGTGAAGGAAATTGGACATTCTATATAAATTCTACCGATGCGCAAGGAAATATAAATCTTTCGCAGAATTATACTTTAGAGGTGTTCGATGATATTTCCCAGAATATTACGACAAATATAACTCTAATAAAATCTTTTATATATGCCCAAAGAAGTTCTGCAAACGAATTGGGGTATATCACTCTTGACACTACTTCCGATAGTACATTAAACTACAATGTAACTATTTTTGCATCAGATCTTATTTTGTCAAGATTTAATTTGAATAACACTTTAAATCAGACTGAAAATTATTCTGCTGCTTCCGGAGATGTTTTTTATATCCCTGTTTATGCAAACCTAACTGATTTGACCTCTGGATTGTATCCATACAACGTCTCCGTAGTGTCTGAAGCAGGAAGCGTATTATTTGAAAGAAATATTTTTGTTCAGTCTGTTGAAGCACCATATTTCATAATCGTTTTTGCTGAGTCGTCTTCTTCAGTTGTTAGGGGGCAGAAGAATGTAGCTTATGCTGTTTCAGTTACTAATCTTGGAACTAAGGATGCACAAGGAGCTAAGTTGATATTTGAATTGCCAAGCGGATTTAGTTTGACTGGTGGAAATTTAGTTAGAGATTTAGGAAATATTCCCATAGAGATATCTGCAACTAATTCTATACTTATCGATGTTGATTCTTCGATAACTGCAAACAACCTAACTATCTTTGGAAGCGTTAATTCCTCTAATGCAGATTCTACAAATATTTCAAAAGTTATTGAAATTACTGATCCGCTGACGATTACGGAAACAATAACTATTCCGGGATCTTCCGGTGGTGGTGGAGGTAGTTCAGGTAGCTCGGAAAAGAAAGTAGTCTATAATAATATAGTTCAATTGGAAAGAGGAGAGACTAATAGATTTGAAATAGAGGTATTTAATAAGTATTCCAATACCACTTTAGAAAACTTAAAAATAAGTTTAACTGGTTTTGATTCTAATTATATCTCAATAGATCCTGAAACAATTGATAGTATAAAATATAATGAAAGAGGAGTTTTTGTTGTTACGCTTAGTGCTCCAAGCTACAAGAGTTATGAAGAGCACGATTTGAAGGCCGTAATAACAGGAACAGTAGTTTCTGGGCAAACAAAACAAAGCTATAGTGAGACCCAAAATATAAAATTGATTATACAAGAAGTTTCAAATGAAAGTGCATTTGATAATCTAAAGTTGGCTGAGGAAGCTATAAATGAGATGATTAATGCAGGATTTAATGTAGATAATTTAGAATCTTTATTGAGACTGGGTAATTTAGATCTTGAAAGTTGGAAAAACCTTGATGCTCAACAAAAGGCTTTAGATATTATAAAAACTAAAGAACTAGCTTTTAATATATTGCAAAGAATAGACCAAATTAAAGAAGAAATTCAGGTGAAGTATTCATTTGAAAACCCTATAACTGGAAAGGTATCTTTTGTTAGTGGAGAGATACATGATTTGTTAGAAATGGTCTTAGTTGCATTTGAAAGAGGAGATTATGCTCTAGCTGAAAAGAGAATGAGTTCTTTAGAGTTTTTATTGGCTCTTGAAAAGAAAGGCAATTTGTATGTATTTCTGTATTTATACTGGCCACATATTATATTCTCTATTTTAATAATTATTTTAGCTCTAGTTATATTATCAAGGATATTTAATAAAAGGAGAATAGCTCAGAGAATATTAGATATAAATAAGGAAGAAGAATATATCCTTAAGGAATTAGGAAACCTTCAAATAAGCTATTATGCTGGAAAAATTGTTGCTAAAGTATTTGATTCTAGCCGAGTAAGATATAACAACCAACTTGCTAAACTAAAGAAAGAAAGAATTAATCTGAGAAATAAAATGATTAGTTTATTTTCAGGTGAAAAGGTTCATATGGAACTTATTCATGAAAGAAAAGAAACTGAGAGAGAAATAAAAGAACTGCAACATAAATTTTACGAGCAAAAGAAAATTCCAGAAAGTGTATACAAAACACAATTTAATATTCTTCTTGAAAGGCTGGCAGAAATAGAAGAAGAAAAATTATCTCTAGAACTATTGGATGTTAAAAAAGCCGGTAAAAAACAGAGATTTTATAGAATTAATGAAAATATAAAGAATAAAAATAAAATGAATGAGGAGGAAATGAAGAAGAAAGTTGAAGAGTTATTAAAAGAATCTTCTTCGGAAAATAAATGAAAACGATTGTATTTTTTGTTTTAGCTTTTTTATTAATCGGAATAGTTGGAGCAGTAAGTGAACAAGATGCTTTTTTAGCGATTGGAAGTTCTAATGAAACTATTTTAAAAGTTGAAAATGATGGTTTTTCAACAATATATCTTAATGATATTTTAAGGCAGGCAGAGATGGTTTTTGAGCAAGCGAAATATGCAGAAATCTTAAGAAGTTCTTCCTCTAATGAAACAAAAAAAAGTGAAGCTCGTACTGCATTGAGATTGGTTGACTGGAACGAAATAAATTATGAATCTGTTCTTAGCTATACAGATTTAATGTTTGAAAGTGCGAATAAAATATATGAGATATCAGATTCTTTGATTATCTTAGAAAAAAGACTAGATAGTTTAAATGAAACACAAGACTTTTCTAGAGCTTACGAAATATTTAATGCAGCCAAAAAATCATTTGAAGAAGAGAGGTATGAAGAAGCTTTAAGCAAGATCGAAGAAACTAAGGAGAAAATAGAAGAAATTTCATCTGAATATGGTACTATAGCAGTAATTGGAAAAAGTACTCAGAACTTTTTTTATAGATATTGGTTGCAGCTAGTTGTTTCTAGTATCTTTGTTTTAATTATTTATATAGCCGTGTATGCTTTAATTAAAAAAAGAAGGATTGAGGAGAAAATAATTAAAAGACAAGTTGAACTTGTTGCATTAAATAATTTAATGATTAAAACACAGGAAGAACGATTTAAGAAAAACAAAATCTCTGGTTTAGTATATAATGTTAGGATGAAGAGTTATCAAGCTAAGATAGAGGGGATCGAACAAGAGTTAGATTTGTTGAAGAGTGTCAAGGGAATTAAATTTAAAAAGCTGAAAAAGTATAAATAATAAAAGATGGTGGTGAATAAAAATAGTTTAGTCCTTTTTTTATTAGTTGGATTTATGTTTTTTTCGACGGGATTGGCTTCAGCTGCGAATTGTGGCGGAGATATTGCTTGTGCTTGTGGGGATATTGTTAATGAAAGTGTAGTTTTAGCTGAAAACTTGTCTTGTTCGGGTTTTGGTTTAACAATTGTTGAAGACAACATCACTATTGATTGTAATGGATATCGAATTATAGGAGAAGGCGGCAGTTATGGTCTATATTCTACTTCCACTAAAACCAACATTACGGTAAAAAATTGCATAATCTCTAGATTTAACTCCGGTATATATTTTTGGGATGCAGTAGGCGCAAAGATATTTAATAATGATATTTCAAATAACAATGTCAATATCTATTTTGATGGGCTTTCTTTCTCAAATATCACAAATAATACTTTTAACTATGC
>CAZKBE010000016.1:8263-18888 GCA_964551115.1 Candidatus Woesearchaeota archaeon | reverse complement strand
CTGCTAAAAGATCTCCAGATAATCTAACTCTCTTATTTGCATAATGGTCTTTATCTGTTAAGTTTTCAGGATTCTCTTTTGCTAAGAAAAATTGTTTTATTAATTTACATAATGTAATAGCTTTTTCTTCTCTTTCATTTTTAGTTAAACCAATATGAGGTAATAAATATGAATCAATTCTTTGTTTAACTCTATCTAGAATTTCTTTTTTTGTTCCTTGTAATGAACTTAATTCGGCAATTTTCAACAAAGCATCTTCAGTTGTTCCGATAGCTGAAAATTCAGATAAATTTACGATCATTCCATCAGCCTCGTTATGAATCAGTTGCGAGATTTCCTGTTCAGAAACTAGACCAAGAGCTTTTAACAAAACAATCAGGGGTAATTTTCTAAACCTTGAAAACGAAATTTCCAAAATACCTTCTTTATTTTCAAGAATAGAAACAGGAATTTTATAAGCGCCTCTCTGAGAAAATAATCTCAATAAAAATCCTTTAGTTTTTGAGTTCTCAATAAAGGGTTGATTAGATGCAAGGTCCTCGCCCATGATAATTACTCTTTCATTACCATTTATTAAAAAATAACCGCCAGAATCTGAAGGATCTTCATATTTTTGAATTAGTTCTTCTCTAGAAAGACCATAAAGATTACAAGCCTGACTTTTAACTAAAACAGGAATCTTACCAAGTCTAACTTCCGCAGACTCCACTTGACCGCCATATTTCACAGTTATTTCCATCTCGATTGGAGCAGAATATGTAAGATTTCTTAATCTAGCCTCTGCAGGAGTGATATATTTTAAGGAACCATCAGCCTCAATTAAACCAGGTTTACCGATAGTAATCTTACCTAATTTAATCTCAAATTCTTCATCAGAAATCAAAGAATTGACATCATGAACAATTTCCTGCATTTTGCTGCCCAAAAAATCATTAAAAGAAGCAAGATTAGACTCAACTAAAGAAGAATTCTTAAAAAAATTCTGAATAATAGTATGATCCTTATCCAGAACAATATTCTCTCTCAAATTATTTTTTGATTTAGACTCCATTTTTAAGAAACAACCCGATAAAACTCTTGAACACCATCTTCAAAAACTCTCTCAATAACAATAACATCTCCAATTTCACAATCTTTAGGAATAGAAACATCTTCTTTAGAAATCTTAGGCAATTGAACAATAGAAATATTCAATTTTTGCAACAGTTTTTCAACTTCTTCTTTCTTTAATTTTGTGTGTTTTGGCTGGAGGGTGTGCATAATTAAGAATAGTAAATTTACCTAGGATTGAGACAAAAAGTGCCTTTAAAAACCTTTCTTTTTTGCTTTTTTAAAAGATTATAGCCTAAAATCAAAACATTTAAAAGTGAAACAGTCTTGAAAATATTGAGATGGTGAAGATTAAGAAAAAGAGTGCAGAAAATAGACCTAAACAGACTTCATTGATAAAGAAACTTACTGCAAGTTTAAATGAAAAACAAAAAGCTTATGTAAACTTAAATCTGAAAAATATAAAAGGTGGAGAATATCTACTGACCATATTCCACATGTTACCCGGGGGAACATTAAATCACTTACAAGCTGCAGCAGAAGTTGCGGCAGAATCTTCCACAGGAACAAATTTTAAAGTTAATACTGAAACTACTTTTTCAAAAAAACTCAATGCCATCGTTTATGATATAGATCTGAAAAAAAATCTTATAAGAATCGCCTACCCTTGGAGAATATTTGACCGGGGAGGGAATGTTCAAAATATCTTAACGTTTATTGTGGGAAATGTTTTAGGTATGAAAGAAGTCTCTGCCTTAAAACTTCTAGATATTTGGTTCCCCCCAGCCATGTTAGAACATTACGATGGCCCAAGCTATACCTTGGATGATATGCGAAATTATCTAGGCGTTTATGATCGCCCAATATTAGGCACAATAATAAAACCAAAGATAGGATTAACAGCAGCAGAATACGCAGAGGTTTGTTATGATTTTTGGGTAGGCGGAGGAGATTTTGTTAAAAATGATGAGCCTCAAGCAGATCAAGATTTTTGCCAATATGACATTATGGTAAAATATGTTAAAGAAGCTATGAATAAAGCAGTTAAGAAAACAGGAAAAAAGAAAGTTCATTCTTTTAATGTTTCTGCGCCAGATTTTGAGACAATGATTTATAGATGTGAACTAATAAAAAATGCAGGATTTGAAACTGGCAGTTATGCATTCTTAATAGATGGAATTACTGCTGGCTGGATGGCGGTTCAAACATTGAGAAGAAAATACCCCGACGTGTTTATCCATTTCCATAGGGCTGCACATGGAGCGTTTACGCGAGATGAAAATGCATTTGGATTCTCCGTTTTAGTGTTATCTAAGTTTGCAAGACTTGCGGGTGCTTCAGGAATTCATACAGGAACTGCAGGCGTGGGAAAAATGGCAGGCAATCCAAAAGAAGATATAACTGCTGCAGACAATATATTACATCTTTTATCTAAGGGACATTTCTTTGAACAATCCTGGACAAGAATCTCGGAAAAAGATGGAGATCTGTTAGCTATGATAAAAGAAGATAGTGCACACCATCTAGTTCTAGAAAGAGAGAATTGGAGAGGAATAAAAAAATGTTGTCCAATAATATCTGGAGGATTAAATCCCACTCTTTTAAAACCATTTATAGATATAATGCAGAGTGTAGATTTTATAACTACGATGGGTGCTGGATGCCATGCACATCCCAAGGGAACTCAAGCAGGGGCAACTGCATTAGTCCAAGCATGTGAAGCCTACCAAAAGAAAATAGATATAAGAGAATATGGAAAAACGCATAAAGAATTAGCGCAAGCAATAGAATTTTTTACTAAGAATAAAACTAAAATTCAAAAAGCTGAAAGCACAGAAAGAAATTAAATTAACTAATTCGAGAAGAATAGAATATTTGCGAAAGTTTTATAAAGCTTAACTTCTAAAAATAGATATGGTGATTTGGATTATTGGTGGCATTGCAATCGTTTTAGTTCTAGTATTCGTAGGATACTATAATAAATTTATTCATCTTTCAAATAGAATAGATAATTCTTTAGCCCAAATTGATGTTCAATTAAAAAAAAGAGCAGATTTAGTTCCAAATTTAATTGAAACTGTTAAAGGTTATGCAAAATACGAAAAAAATGTGATGACTGAAGTTACAAATGCTAGAAAAGCACTTATGGGTGCAGGAGACATGAAAGAAAAAATAAAAGCAGGAGATAGGTTACAAGGTGCTCTAAAAACAATATTTGCTTTATCAGAAAATTATCCAAATTTAAAAGCTAACGAAAACTTTTTACACTTACAACAAGAACTTTCAGCTATTGAAGATAAAGTAGCTTATGCAAGGCAGTACTATAACGATTCTGGTATGGAATATAACAACTCATTACAAACAATTCCAGCTAAATGGTTTGCTTCCATGTATGGATTCCAAAAAAAGAAAGACTATTTGGAAATAAAAGCAGAAGAAAGAGTTGTTCCAAAAGTTAAGTTTGATAACCTTGCTTAAAGATTTTTACTACAAGCCTTAACAAAACCATAGAACAGTGGAGAAGGTTTATCCAAACTAGATTTGAATTCCGGATGAGCCTGTGTTGCAATAAAATAAGGATGACTTCTTAACTCTATAAACTCAACTAGTTTATTATCCGCACTCTTACCAGATAATTTCAAGCCATTATTTTCTAAAGATTTATGATAATCTGGATTAACTTCATATCGATGTCTATGTCTTTCAGAAATATTGTCCGAACCGTATAGAGAATAAACAATAGAATCTAATTCTATTTTTGCCATAAAACTTCCAAGCCTCATAGTTCCACCAACATCTACTACCTGTTTTTGACTATCCATAAGCGTAATCACGGGATTAATTGTTTGTGCATCCATCTCAGAAGAATTAGAATTTAACAAACCACAAATATTCCGGGCATATTCAACAACTGCGGCCTGTAACCCCAAACAAATACCTAAAAAGGGAATATTATTCTCGCGTAAATATTGTATAACTCTAATCTTTCCCTCCCAACCACGATTTCCAAAACCACCAGGAATAATAATTCCTGCAAGACCCTCAAGAGCAAAATTTAAATCAGGTTCATTTTCTAATTTTTCACTATCTAAAAAGACTATTTCTGCCCAGAGACCAAGATTTGCAGCAGCATGTTTGACTGCTTCGACAACACTTGCATAAGAATCTTCTAGCTTAGTATATTTACCACATATCCCTATTTTAACTTTACACAAACCTTGTCGGTTAGTTATTTTCTCTGCAAGATCATTCCAAATAGCTAAGGAGTTAAAATCAATATCAAGTCCCAATTTTCTTTTCAGAATATTTCCAAATCCTTGTTTTTCAAGTTCATTAGGAATAAGATAGACGGAGTTTACATCTTTTCCTGTAAAAACACAATCTTCATCTAAATTACAAAACAAAGAGATTTTCTTTTTTATGTTATCATCTAAATATTCAGAACAACGACAAACAATTACATCTGGCCAAATACCTAGCTCATTTAAAGACTTTACACTCATTTGAGTTGGCTTTGATTTTTGTTCGTTTGCTCCGGCAAGAATTGGAATATAAGATAAATGAACAAAGAGCATATTTTCCTTCCCAACATCATGAGAAAGTTGTCTCACGGCTTCTAGATAAAAAGCATTTTCCAGGTCACCAACAGTTCCGCCAATTTCAACAAATAAAACATCTGCCCCCTCATTAAGACCAATCTTATTTATTCTCTCTTTAATCTCGTTAGTAACGTGAGGAATAAATTGAACAGTTTTGCCAAGATAATCTCCGCGCCTTTCTTTTTCTAAAATACTTCGAAAGATCTTCCCCATAGTTAAATTCCAACTGCCCTTAGCAGATAAACCCATAAATCTTTCATAATGTCCAAAATCCATATCACATTCTGTTCCATCCTCTAAAACAAAAACTTCTCCATGCTCAACAGGATTCATCGTACCTGGATCAGTATTTAGATAACCATCACACTTTATGACTCCAATATTATATTCGGGAGATAAAAGTTTTCCGATAGATGCCATCAATACTCCCTTACCAAGACCAGATAAAACACCTCCTGTGACAACAATATATTTCATTAATTTAAAAAATAAAAACACCTTATATATTATATGGGTAATCAATGTATATTTTGCAAACAAAAGGTTATTAAATCCACAAAAGCCTTAATAATCTATACCCAATTTTTACAAATAATTTGAAAATGGGGATGGTTTTGTAATCGATATCAAAAACCTTAAAAACGGATATTACCCAAAATGAATATGCAACCAAATAGAATTTCTTTTCATGATCAAATTGCAAGAAATAAAAGAGTATCTATTTTTCTAATACTCTTAGTGGCCATAGTATTAATGAGCCTAATTTATATAATTGGATTGGCCATAGGTGCAGATATTTTTATAATATCCATATTTGGAATTATTTTCACACTCATCTATATTTTAATAGGATATAATAGCTCAAGCAAAATGGCACTATATAGTGTTAATGCAAAACTTGCAGACCCATCCAAACATGCTCAATATCATCATATCGTAGAAGGACTATGCCTTGCATCTGGAATGCCAAAACCAAAACTTTACATTATGGAAAATCCACAGATAAATGCATTTGCAACCGGAAAGAACCCAAAAGATTCTATAATCTGTGTAACAACAGGTTGTTTAGAAAAATTAAACAAGCAAGAACTAGAAGGAGTTTTATCTCACGAACTCTCACATATTGCAAATTATGATATTAGATTTATGACCCTAACAGCTGGACTCGTAGGAATGATATCTATAATAGCCCAAATATTTCTGAGAACCTTGTTCCTTAGCGGAGGAAGAAGAGATAACGGTAATGGTAAAAGTGGGGCAATATTGATGATGATTGGAATTTTACTAGCAATTCTTTCCCCTATAATTGTTTCCTTGGTTCAACTAGCTATTTCTAGGAGAAGAGAATATGCCGCAGATGCTTCCGCAGTTAAATTTATTCGAAGCCCTACCGGACTAATAAGTGCATTAGAGAAGATAAAACAAAATTCTGAAATGAAGGTTCCGGGCGCAGTAGCTCCATTATTCTTAGCAAAACCAAATAAAGCCGCAGAACTATTTTCAACGCACCCGCCCCTAGAGAAAAGAATTGAAGTATTGAAGAAGATGTAGAAAGATTTAAAAACTACTTATTCTTATAAAATAGAACAATAATAGAAAAAGTGTATATTTTTTTCGTTGAAAATAATGATTAAGAAAAAATTTGTTGAAAATAAGAATTCAGGTTCTTCAGTAGAAGAAAAATTGATTAATAGTATAACTAGCAAGGATCTTAGATCTAGAATTTATGTACAAGGCATTATTGAAAGAGTTATACAGACATCTGGACCAAGTATTTTTGAAACATTTGATGGAACTGGAAGAATACCTCTAAAGGCATTTATTGCGCCAGGAGAAAGAGCATTTCCTGAAATACAAGAAGGAGACTATGTTCGAGCTATGATTCAACTAGAAGAATTTAATGGAGCTATAGAAGGAGATGTAATAGCCTTTTACAAAAAAGAAGGAGAAGCAAAAGAAAAGATCGAACAAGATATAAATTATAGATTAAAAAAACAAGCAGAAGTAAAAGATATTGGTTTTCTAATAGAAACTCCCATACTTGAAAAGTTAAAAAAAGACTTTATAGCGGCTGCTACCGAGATTAGATTAGCAATACTACAAGCAAGACCAATAATTGTAAGACACCACAATGATACAGATGGATATTCTGCAGGTTTTGCTTTAGAACGAGCAATTCTTCCAATAGTTGAAAAACAACACCTGACAAATCCCAAAGCAGCATGGGAATACTTTACAAGGTCTCCTTGTGCTGCACCATATTATGAAATTGAAGATTCTATTAAAGACACATCATTAAGTTTAAGAAATGTCGCAAAATTTTCAAATAAAATGCCCCTAATTATAATTGTAGATAATGGTTCTACACAAGAAGATTTAATGGGTATTTTACAAGGAAAAGTTCACGGCTCAGATTTTATCGTTATTGATCATCATAAATTTGATGAAGATGTAATTACTAAAGAAGTTTTATGCCATATAAATCCATTTTTAGTCGGAGAAAGCGGATCCTCCATATCAGCAGGTATGCTTTGTGCAGAACTTTCAAGATTTATCAATCCCGAAGTAAAAAATATAACACAGATACCTGCCCTTGCAGGATTAGCAGACAGAATAGATTTAGAAAACAAAAAAATAGTAGAAGACTACTTGAAACTGGCTAACAAAGAAGGATATTCAAAAGAACTTTTAGAAGACCTTTCACTAGTAATAGATTATGTTTCTACACGAATCAGATTTTTAGAAGCAAGAGAATATTTCGAAGTAATCTTTGGAGAACCTAGGGAACAACAAAAAAAACTTGTTGACCTTCTGGCACCTTACATAAAAAAATTAGATGATAAAGGATTAAAGATTGCCAAGGATAATGCAATTATTGAAGAAATTAATGGAGTAACATTACAAAAAATCATGATAGAAGAAACCTTCCCAGGATTCGGATTTTTTCCTAAACCTGGAAGAAGTGTGGGATTAGTTCATGATTCGTTAAAAAAAGAAGGAAAAGACAAACTCGTCTCAGTAGGAGTAATGAATACCTCCATGACATTTAGAGCAACAGATAAAGCTAACTTCTCAGTACATGATTTTATTGCATATATAGATAACAAAGCCCCATCTGCGTTTGTTGAAGGCGGCGGACACAAAAATGCAGGAGCAATAACCTATTTACCTAAATTCAAAACAAAAGTACTTGAACTTCTAGAAGAATTTATCAAAGGAAGGTAATATTTATTAACCCTTTCAATTTCTGTGAGATATGACAACTATTCCAAATTATAAAGAAATAGGCCTAAAGGCTGGACTAGAAATTCATCAACAATTAGACACCTATAAACTATTTTGCTCTTGTCCCTCACTTTTAAGAAAAGAAGACCCATTGTTCAAAGTAAAAAGAAAATTAAACCCAGTTATAGGCGAAAGTGGAGAAATAGATATAGCAGCCAAGTATGAAAAAGAATTAGACAAAACATTTATTTATGAAGTGTTTGACACGAATTGTTTAGTAGAGCTTGATGAAGAACCTCCCCATGATATAAATCCAGAAGCTATGCAAATAGCACTACATATTGCCATTCACCTAAATTGTAGAATTTTTCCAGTTACCCAGATAATGAGAAAGATGGTTGTGAACGGTTCAAATACTTCTGGGTTTCAAAGAACAATACTATTCGCACATGATGGATATATAGAAACATCATTCGGAAAGGTGGGGATAGATTATATTTTTTTAGAAGAAGATTCTGCTCGTCCAGCTAGTTCAAAAGAAGAAGATGATCCAGAACTAGAAGATTCAAAAACATACAAATTAGACCGACTAGGAATACCACTAGTAGAAATCGCAACCGGACCCCATATGAATACCCCTGAACAAATAAAAGAAACCGCATTAAAAATAGGGGAGATCTTGAGAGCATGTAAAGTTAAACGAGGTATAGGAACCATAAGACAAGATGTTAACATCTCAATAAGGGGAAGTGAAAGAGTAGAAATAAAAGGTTTTCAAAACCCGGCTATGATGAATCAAACAGTAATAAAAGAAATTGAAAGACAGCAAGAATGTATTGAAAAGAATAAGTGTAAAAAAGAAGTTAGGAAAGCAAACCCTGATGGAACTACTACATTTATTAGACCTATGCCTGGAAGTGCTAGGATGTATCCTGAAACAGATTTTCAACTATTAAAAATAACTGAAAATATGATTGACGAAGCAAAAAAAACCTTGCCAAAACTGGCATCAGAACACAAATCATTTTTACAAGAATTTGGATTAAACGAAGAACTCATAAAACTAATTTTAACTGAACACAAACTAGAAGAATTCAAATACCTATCCAAGGTAATAGATAATCCTCAATTAATTGCCAAATGTCTTGTTTTACTTCCAAAAGAAATTGCATCTACAGAAAAAAGAACAATTAGGCAAATTGAAGAGATAATCAAATTAGATGTTTTAGAAGGAGTCCTGTCAGAAGTTGGAAAGAGCATATCAGAAAATGATGTTAAAATAGTTTTACAAAAATTGATCCAAGGAGAAAGTTTCAAAGAAGCTATTACAAAAGAAAAAATAAATTTGGATCAAGAAATAAAATGTTTAATCAAAGAAAAACCCGGTTTGAACTCTAATGCTTATATGGGATTGATTATGAGCAAATTTAAAGGAAAGGTTAACGGAAAGGAAGTTATGGATGCTTTAAACAAAATCCAAAAATAAATCATTACCGATATCCTCTTTTTAAGTCACCACAAGATTTATAAAGTTAAGTAAACAATCGTTAACTAGAGGTTAAAATATGTATAGTTTACCACAAGAAATTGAAGTTTGGTATATAATCCCAAAGATTAGAAAAGAACTTTCAGATAGACTTGTAAACAAACATGGTTTTAGCTACGAAAAAACAGGAAAAATATTAGGTATAACTAAAGCAGCAGTCTCACAATATCTAAAAAATGCCCGAGCTAATAAAATAAAACTATCAAAAGAAATGCAAGCAGAAGTAACAAAATCTGCGGGAAGAATAGTAGATAATAATGCTACCGGTCTTGCAGAGATACAAAATTTATTAAAAATAATGAAGGAAACTAAATGCTCTTGTAACGTTTGCAAACAATATAATGCAGGGATAATAGACTATTGTAAATGTAAACCCGACTATTAAAATGAAAAATGAAATATTTTTAGATCATGCATCGACAACACCCATAGCCCCGCAAGTACTTAAAGAGATAATAAAAAATTCAAGATTCTATGCAAATCCATCCTCAAAGCATTTTTTAGGAGAAAAAGCAAGGGAAGAAATAGAAAAAGCAAGGGAAGAAATAGCCAGTTATTTAGGGTGTAATTCTACAGAACTGTTCTTCACATCTGGTGGAACAGAAGCTAATAACACTATAATTAAAGGGTTAGCTGAAAGAAACCCAGAAAAAAAGCACTTGATAGTTTCATCAATAGAACATGCAGCAGTATTAGAAACTTGTGAATATCTAGATAAAACCGGATATAAAATAGATTATCTGGAAGTGAATAAACAGGGCATAGTAGATTTAGATAAACTAGAAAACCTAATAACTTCGGAAACACTCCTTGTATCGATCATGCATGTTAACAATGAAATCGGAACAATACAACCAATAAAAGAAATTGCAAAAATTTGCAATAGAAAAAATGTATACTTCCATTCGGATATGATCCAATCATTAGGAAAAATAGATATAAATCTTAAAAAAATTGGACTAGATTTTGCTTCATTTTCAGGACACAAAATTAATGCTCCCAAGGGTGTAGGTTTTATGTTCATAAAAGAGGGAAGGAAGATAAATCCTCTCCTAAGTGGTGGAAATCAAGAAAGAGGATTAAGAAGCGGAACAGAAAACTATCTGGGAATAACTTCTCTACCTTCAGCATTACGATTAAAAAGAAACAAGGAGCAGATTAGAAGAAATAGAAATACGATTCTAAAAGAATTGCTAAAAATACCG
>CAZKBE010000016.1:0-8253 GCA_964551115.1 Candidatus Woesearchaeota archaeon | reverse complement strand
CTTAATGGTTCCCTTGAAGAAAGAATTTATAACAATCTAAATATCTCTTTTTATGGGATAGAAGGAGAAAGTTTAATGATGCTACTATCAAAAAAGAGTATATGTGTATCCACAGGTTCTGCTTGTAACTCAAGCAAACTTACAGAAAGTCATGTATTGAAGGCAATAAAAACAGGCGAGATGTATATAAATGGGAGCATAAGAATAACAATAGATAATTTAACTAAAAAAGAAATAGAATATATTATTGAAACAATAAAAGAGGCAGTTGAAAAGTTACAAAAAATAAGTCCATTCAAATTTAAAGATCAACTAAATTATAAGGAGGTAAAAAATGAAAGTTTATAAAAAATTCAACTGTGATCTTAAAAATGAAGCAGCATGTGAAGAAGAACTAGAAGAAGAAGGACTTAATTTAGATGAAGCAGAAGAAGAATATTTTAAAGAAACAGAAGACATACCTATTTTAGATGATGAGTAAGATTAATAAAAACGCTAATAAAAAGATAGCTAAAAAAACAATTGGAAAAGAAATCACCAAAGAAACAACATTTGGGGAAGCGATGGCAATTAGTCCTAAAGCCGCTAAAATCTTAGCTGAAGAACATATGTTTTGCGGATGTTGCCCTATGGCAATGATGGAAACGATAAATCAAGGAGCTTTGGCTCATGGAGTAGATGTAACTAAATTATTAAAAAAGCTTAATAAAAAATGATCCAGACAAAATATTCAAAAGAAGTAATCAAGCATTTTACTAAGCCGAAAAACCTTGGAGAACTAAAAAAACCAGACGCAATCGGATTATTTGGTAATCCGACTTGTGGAGATGTTATGAAGATTTACTTAAAGATTTCTAAAAACCAACAAGGAAAAGAAATAATTAAAGATATAAAGTTTCAAACGATGGGATGTGCCGCAGCAATATCCACCTCAAGCATGATTACAGAACTAGCAAAAGGAAAAACATTAGAACAAGCTAAAAAGATAAGTAACAAGGATGTGGCAGATTCCCTCAAGGGCTTACCTCCAATAAAAATGCATTGTTCTAACCTAGCAGCAGATTGTTTAAAAAAAGCAATTGAAGATTGGGAAACAAAAACTTCTAAGCTCGTCCCTCTAGGTTCAAAAAAGCCTTTAAGTCCTCATAAAATTCAGAAGCGGCACTAGTCAGACGATCCTCATACTGGTCGGTAGTATTTCTAATAATATATTTATCATAAACACCACGAAGAAATTTATAGAATACTGTTTTAGACCAATTATCCTCATGATCATGAACTAAATCCGCCGAAATAGAAATCTTAGCTTCGCCCTTATTAGTCTTTTCTTTTTTATCCCCAACCATAACTTCTGCGTTAATCATACCCAAGATATGCCAGTCTACTTTAATCTCTTCCTTAAAATAATCTGAAACCTTTCGTTTAGCAACCCATTTGATCACAATCTCTTTACTATCTCCTTGCAACTTTTCAGTATAGGCTTCTTCAAAGAGCTTGTATCTATGATCTTTGAACCAGTTATAGCAAAAAGTATAAAGATCCGAATAATTAAAGAACCCTTTATGTTTTAAAACCTGTTTAAATACATTATTTTTCTCAGCCATAGAAAATAGAGAATAAAAGGATATTTAAACCTTTTTAAAAGATTGTAGAATTATTAATCTGCTGAGAAGACATACCCCAAGACTGGCCCAAGAATTCCCGGTCTTTTTCAGAAAAAACATCATCTTTTGAGAAACTAGCAATTTTAAACAGACAATTTGCTTTTCTACAAAGCTTGATATTTTGAATAATTCTAGAAATTAAAATTGCTTTTGTATTCTTATCCTGTTTGGATAAAAAATCCAGGGGAATTAGTAATGCAATCCCCTTCTTATGTGCTTCCTTGGCTAAAACATGATTAAATCCTGAACTTCTTTGTTTTAAACTATCTTTTCCATAGTTACACTCTGGAGAAACCAAATAATCAAAATGAAGTGTTTCAATAACACGTCGATTAAAAGTTTCATCCCTAGATTTTAAAGCAATTTTAAATTTATTTTTAGAAGACTTCAAAAATTCAAGTATCTTTCGCGTCTCTTTTTCATCCGCATCAATAAAATAACCATCAAAGGGATCAAAAGAAGTTAGATCTCTTTTGGATGTTATCTCCTTGAAAAGTAGAGAATCGTCCATTTTAAAAAAATTGATATCTGTAACCATATTACCCTTAGAATCCTATGGCTTTTTATATTTTTTGCTTAAAATAAACAATATTTACAAGCATTTTTATACTCAAAATCCCTAAAATATTAATGAAAAACAAAAATGTAGGATATCTTATTTCAGGAATAGCACTAATTATAGTCTTAATTATACTAATATTTAATTTAGGGATGAAAGAAATTGTGAGTAATAGCTGTAGTCACGGTCCAACTTGTCCAATGTATGGAGCAATAAAAACCCAAACAGGTATAAGTCTTACTATAGCCCTATTAGTATTAATTATTGGATTATTTTTTATTTTTGCAAAAGAACAAGAGAAAATAATTATAAAAAAAATTGGACCGATCAAAAAACAAATATCTCTTAAGGGGTTAGATAATAAAGAAAAAGAGACGATAATTTTCCTTCAAAAAGAAAAAGGGGTAATATTTCAAAGAACATTAATGGAAAGACTAAATATTGGCAAAGTGGGAATAACAAGATTATTAGATAGACTAGAATCCAAGAATTTAATTGAAAGAAAGAGAAGAGGAATGAATAATATTGTTGTATTAAAATGAAAAAAATCACAATAATAAAAAAAGACGGAGAAAGTGAGAATTATGATGAATCCAAAGTCATTAGATCCTTAGAAAACTCTGGAGCAAGTAAAGAAATTATAAAAGAAATATTAATTAAACTTGAAAAAATACTTTATAATAATATATCTACCAAAGAGATATTTAAATATGTTTTTAAAGAACTAAAAAAGAAAGAGAATACAGCGAGTCTAAAATACAATTTAAAACAGGGTATAATAAATATGACTCTTGGGGGAGGATTTGTATTCGAAAAATTTATGGGTAAGGTGTTTCAAGAAATAGGATACTCAGCGAGATTAAATAAACTTTACAAAGGTAAAAATATAACTCATGAAATCGACATAGTACTAAATAAAAATAAGATTTGTTCTATGGTTGAATGTAAACATTTTAGCAAACCTTTTTTAGGAGTCTCTATACAAACAGCACTTTATGTATATGCAAGATTTTTAGATTTAGAAAAATATTTCCAAGAAGTCTTCTTAGTAACTAACACAAAATTTTCTGAACAGGTTATAGATTACTCTGGGGGAGTCGGAATAAAATTAATCGGTTGGAAATATCCCTTAGGAAATAGTTTAGAAAATCTCATTGAAAATAACAAGATATACCCAATTACAATATTGCCACTCTCAGGTAAAAAAATTAGATATTATCTAGAAAGAAATATTCTAACCTTTCAAGACCTAATAAAAACAAAAGATTTACCTCAAAACATTAGAAAAATGATCGAAAAAGTACTAGATTAAAAAATGAAACTAGTTTCACCAAAGGGATTATAATATTAAAATTCTATAAAGATTAATGAAAACTAAAAGAAAACGGGAATTACTAAGCTGTTGTAACTCAAACAAAAAAAATAAAGAAAAAGGCCCTTTAATGGGAATAATCTATGGACTAATCCCCCATATTGGTTGTATAGCCTTTATTATAGGATCAATCTTTGGAGCAACGATTTTAGTGCAATTTTTTAGACCATTATTAATGAATCAATATATATTTTATTATTTAATATTAATCTCAATAGCTTTTGCTACACTTTCCGCCTTGCTATATCTAAAAAATAACAAGTTACTTTCCTGGCAAGGAATAGGGAGTAAAAAAAGATACTTGGGGATTTTGTATGGATCGACTATTGGAATTAATATTATACTCTTCTTTTTAGTATTCCCGCTTATAGCAAACGTTGGAAAAGTTTCTGCAGAAGGACTAACGAGTTATAATGAATTCTCTATCTCGGTAAATATTCCATGTCCAGGACATGCGTATTTGATAACAAACGAATTAAAAACGTTAAATGGAGTAATAGAAAGTCAATACAGTTTTCCAAATAAATTTAAAGTTTATTACAATTCATCCAGAATTTCAGTAGAAGAAATTTTAGATATGGAAGTATTTAAACAATATCCTGCAAAAATAACAACAGATGAAAATGGATCTAAATAGAATGAATAAAAAATATTTAAGTTTAATAATAATCCTAGTAATAATCATAGGATTTTTTGTTTACAGAGGATTAAGTGGGAATAGTATAGTCTCAGCAGAATCAGGCGAACTGGCAAAATGTTTAACTGAAAAAGGGATTATTATGTATGGAACGGGATGGTGTAGTTTTTGTCAAAAACAGAAAGATAGCTTCGGGGATTCATTTAAGTACATAACCTTTGTAGATTGTGATAAAAACAAAGAAGCTTGTCTAGCAGCAGGAGTTCGGGGATATCCTACTTGGAAGATAAATGGAGAAAACTACCCTGGACTAAAATCATTAAGGGAATTATCAGAGCTAGCTAATTGTTAAAGTTAAAAAATAACAAAATAAAATAAACCTACCCAAGAGGGCAATATAGGTTTACCACTAGTCTGAAAACCCGTATAGCTTTTTACCTTTTATTTTAATAGATAAAATAGGGTTTGGTCAGCCAACCCAAAATAAAGAAGGGTTAAAAATTAAACAAAGTAAAATTAACTATTTTAAAAGACCTAAAATTTAGATGTTAGGTCCTTTGAATTCCTAAAGACCTTTACATCCGAATTAACGGGCCTAATTATCTGAGGAGGCCTATAACTATCTATGTCCACGATAGTTATTCCACCCTCAAAGGGATAGGTTATTTGTTTATATTCCATTTTTCCTCCATGATTTAATTGCTAAAGATTTCAAAATAAATTAGGCCTTAAAGAGAGTTACATAGGTTATGAGAGAACAATCCAAAGGCCAAAAAATTAGTTTAGAACCTTTAGAGTCTTGACTAAGACAATCTTAAGTGCTTTCACATTAGAAATTGCTTTAGCCATATTATTTTTAGGGAACTAGAGTTTTTAATACTTTCTATTTTTGAAAATAAATAGTTAAACGGCTTTTAAATTTTACAAGAAATCCTTATGTTGACCTGCACGTTATATAAATTAATAGTTAAAAAGTTATTTAAGCATAAAAGAGCGAAGGAAAATGTAACTAGATAAATAATATTTATTGATAAAAAAATCTTCGACTTGTAATTCTAAAGAATTTTAGGGTAAAACTAGGGGACAGTTAATCTTAAAAAGAAGCTTTATTACATCAAATCAAAATAAGATGGGATCAAATATAGACTTAAGAAAATATCAAGATGCGAATGATATAGAAGATGCATTTGGTAAAATTCTTTCTGGAAAGGCAGGTTATAAACCGATTATAGAGAGAAGAGTAGACCCGGTAAGATGTAAGAGTTGTAATCTAGTTGTTGAAGGAACAAAAAATTTCTGCCCCCAGTGTGGTTCAAAATTAGAAAAAAAACCAACTTCAGTCAAATGTTCTGGTTGTAATGAACTATTTGATGGAGAAGAAACTTTCTGTGGACATTGTGGTAAAAAAAGAGAATAAATAACATTTAAAACCTCAAAGATTTAAATAATTCTATGAGAATTGCAATAATTGACAAAGAAAAATGTAAGCCTACAATATGTAACCACGATTGTCTAAAATGTTGTCCAGTTAATAAAAAAGGGATAGAATGCATAACCATCGAATCAAAGGCTAAAATAGACGAAGAGACTTGTGTGGGATGTGGAATATGCCCAAAAAGATGCCCATTTGAAGCAATCCAAATAATAAATCTCCCAGCAATAAAAGAAGAGTATCTAGTCCATAGATTTGACCAAAATGGTTTTGCATTATATGGTCTTCCAATTCCAAGAAAAGATTCGGTATTGGGATTACTAGGTAGAAACGGTATAGGTAAATCCACTGCAATTAGACTACTTTGCGGAAAAGATTTACCAAATTTAGGGAAAAAAGAAGCAACAAAAGAGGAAATAAAAAAATTCTTTAGAGGCCATGAACTTACAACTTACTTCAACGAAGTAGACACTAAAACGGTTGCATATAAACCCCAAAATCTAAGTTTTTTATCTACAGCGATTAAGGTAAAAGATTTACTTAGCCAAAGAGCACAAGAAAAAGAAATTAATGATATGGCTAAAAAATTAACTGTTTCACATCTACTTGAAAAACAATTAGATAAACTTTCTGGAGGAGAGTTACAAAAAATAGCTATTCTAACCACCTGCCTAAAAGAAGCAGATATTTATTTTTTTGACGAACCATTAGCATACTTAGACATTGAAGAAAGACTAAAAGTATCTGAATTTATAAAATTTATAACTCAAGGAAAAACTACAATAGTGGTAGAACACGATTTATTAATATTAGATTATCTTACTGAATATTTAAATATCTTTTACGGCCAACAAGGTTGTTTTGGTTTTGTTTCTGGTCTGAAAAGTAGTGCAAATGGTATAAATTCATACCTAGATGGATTTCTCAAAGAAGAAAATTTGAGAATAAGGGATAAAAAACTATCATTTAATTTCACAAAAAATCCGCCAAATGCAGGATACAAATTAGCTACTTGGCCAAGTTTTATAAAAAAGTTCTCAGAAGATTTTAAATTAGAAATCAGGGAAGGGGAAATACATTCAAATCATGTTTATGGGATATTAGGAAAAAACGGTACTGGTAAAACTACGTTTGTTAAATGTTTGGCAGGTTTAGAAAAGATAGAAGTTGAAGGTAAGGAAATACAAATGGATCTGAATCTAAAAATTTCCTATAAACCTCAATATCTTCAATCCGACTATGAAGAGACTGTAAGAGATGTAATAATTAAAGAGAAAATTGGAAAAAGCCTATCATCAAATTTCCATTTAGAGGATATCTATCAAAAAAGAATAAAAACACTATCTGGAGGAGAATTACAAAGGCTATCTATTGCAAGATGCCTAGCTAAAGAAGCAGATATTTATTTAATTGATGAACCGTCTGCATATTTAGACGTAGAAGAAAGAATCTCATTGGCAAAAACAATAAAAGATTTTATGATGGAACAAGAAAAGATATGTTTTGTAGTTGATCATGACTTACTTTTAATATCTTATTTAGCTGATTCAATAATTGTATTTTCCGGTGAACCCGGAAAAAAAGGTAAAAGCTCTGAAATATTCGCATTTGAAAAGGGAATATCTGAACTATTAAAAAATCTAGACATAACCCTTAGAAAAGATAAAGACTCTGGAAGACCAAGAATAAACAAAAAAGATTCTGTATTAGACAGAGAACAAAAGCAAAAAGGAAATTGGGCAATATTTTAATAAATCTACAGTCTCTGTCCTCTCTTTTTCAAGAAATCTTGAGCTTCTAAATATACTAATTCTTCTTCAACTTCGGTTAATCTTCTTGAATAACTTTTCATCATGTTATTGTAAATTCTTGTTTCTATTTCTCCTTTGATTAAATATTTAGTTTGCATCTTTCTAACTAAATCAAATAATCTATCTTTCTCTTCGAGTAAAGCCTTCTTCTTTCCATGGAATCTTCCTAAGTGAGCTATCTGAGTTTGTGTTTTAACTTCAAGTTCTACAGATTGCTGTAACCTATCTTCATACTGGAACATTGCAGAGGAATACTCATCAATAGACATGTGTGCAAGTTCAAAGCATTCTCTTTGAACAATTTTCATTAATCCTAGTAATAGTACTTGTTCTTGCTTAAGTAATTTTAATCTTCTTTTTAGTATTTGATATCTAGTAGCAATAGCCCCACCATAACCTAAAAGAGAAGCTCCAACTAGTATTGCGAGAGTTTGCAAGGGATTATTCTTTACATAATGATACAAACTAAATTCGCCTTTAGTTTCAATGGCGTATGTTAACCTAGATTCTTTTAGCCTCTCAAGAGCCTGAACAAAAGCTCCTCGCTTCATTGCTTGTTCTGCTAAAAGCATTAATTTCTTAGACTCAAAAACATTGATTCCGTTAGCTTCTGCTTCTGCAATATCTTGTCTTAGTTGTTCAAGTAGATCTAGTGACTCAATTGCTGAATCATAATTTAACTTTAGTTCATTGAATTGGACAACTAGGCTTGAAAAGCTAATAGAATTAAACAAATTATTTATGTTTGAAAGCATAACTTCTAAGTCTTTTGTGAACA
>CAZKBE010000015.1:0-19696 GCA_964551115.1 Candidatus Woesearchaeota archaeon | reverse complement strand
CAATTATCAACTCTAAAAAGATAATTCCTCTGGCTGAATGGGCGAGAAAAAATAAACTTGCGGGAAATAGCATAATAAACAAAGCCAACAGACAGACAATCCCTGCTTTTAGAATTAGCGGAATTTGGAAGATAGCTGAAGATTATAAAATTTAATATATTAAACGATTACGTGAAAATAGTTAAAAAATGACTTAAATTCACGTAAACATAAGGTAAACTAGGATTATCTAACGATCAAAAAGGTATTCTTTCTTGGATGACGGAACTCGTATTCAGTTTCAGAAATCAAGGTTTGTAAATGGGATTATCTAATTAAACAACTGCCCAAATGAGATAAATTGGCCTTGTTTAGAAGCGATGTTTTATAGTAGGTATTAACATTATACTGTTTCCGCACAATTTTTATATACGCTCCTATATAACGGTTCTTCCATCCTCAAACTTTCTGATCTTTAGTAAGTATTTTTAGGTTTATTTATATAAAATTACATATAATAAAATAATTAAATTTATTGGAGAAATAACGTTTCAATCTTAGGATCCTGAATTAATGTCGCCCTCATAATGATCATAATGACCTAGTCTCCTCAGTATGCGTTCCCGTCTACTTTCCTCTTTGCTTCTTTCACGTTCTGCTTGGTTGCTTAAAGATTGGTTGATCCTATCATCCCTTTTTCTTTCGGCTATTCCTCTAAGAACTTTTTTATATCCTAGTGGATATTCTCTTTGGGCCTCTCTTAAAGTATCCTGGATTTTTCTTTCGGCGGCATGCCTAGCAAAGAAACCTGAAATATTCTCGACGGCACAAGACATTTTTTTTAATTGACTTTGAGTATCCAAATAGTCACTATATTGCTGTTGAACTAGCTGATCATGTTTCCTAGATTCTTCGTATTTTTCAGCTCTTCGACTTGCCTCTCTTCTTTCTTTATCTGATGGCTGTAGGGCTCTTTCTATTTCTTTAGTTAATTGTTCTAATCTTTGTTTCATGCAATATGTAAAGAACATTTTAAATATATAATTCTAAGCTGTCGTGTATGACGGCAACAACAAAGCATAAATATTTAAATCATTGTTTAGAGTAGGTCATATGGAACTTGAAACTCTAAAGACTTTTGGGATGACAGATGTAGAAGCCAAGATATATCTTTACCTTATGTCCGGTGAGAATAATACTCTTGGAGAAATTGCGTTAAAAACAGGAATCCATAGAGGAACAGTATATAATTCTTTAAATAAATTAATTGAAAAGGGTTTTGTAGAATATAATCCCGGTGAAAGTACTACTAGATACCATATTTCTGATGGAAATATTTTCTTGGATTTGATTAAACAAGAAAAAGAAAGTATTAAGAAAAAGGAAGACAAGACTCTTGAAATTCTTGAAAAGATTAAATTAATGCAAGAGCTTCCAACTGAAAAACCAAAGGTTTCTGTGGCTTTTGGTGGAAAGGCTTATTTGGAGCACTTTATGAGTATGTTTCAACTTTGTAAGAAGAATAGGTGGGAATACTGCTGGATTGGGGATGGTCTTGGCAATACTGCCAAATTAATTGGTGAAGATAATTATATGAAAATAATCAATACCAAGAAAAAAATGAATATACATTTCAGATCTTTAATGAATATTAAGGCTAAGCCATTAAAACATAGGTATTACAAACCAGGAGATAGATATCTTCCAGAAGAATACTCTTTTCCAGCATATACTTGGATTTATGGAAACCGTGTTGTTTTAGTTACATTTGATTCTAAGCCAATTCTTGTTATCACCATTGAAGATAAAAGTATTGCAGAGAGTTATAAAAGTAATTTTGAAGCTTTGTATAATATTGCAAAAGCATAGGTCTATAGAATTGTTATTAGACTGTGAGATTGCTATTGCAGAAAATATAGATAAAACCTTTTATTATTCTAGAAATAAACAATTAATATGTAATAAAATACAATTTCATAATATCACTATCTATAGTTTACCCCAAACAAACTCTAATAATGTTTACCAAGCAGGCCCACATGATACTTTCTCGACTATCGGCTCAGGGATTTGGTATAAAAAATATGACTGCATTCTGCATATGCTTGAATTTGAGATTTGTGATAAGGGCGAAATAATCTAAAAACCACACTATCTAAAATATCCCCCTTATCCGGCCATATTTTCACAATGGATAATGACTAAATAAGTTCTAGAAGATAGTTATTTATGGAATCAGAAGGATTTGATGGATCTGCAAACATTCTTAAGATGCAACTTCTAGAAAAAATAAAGCGAGAAAAACTTGTTCCTGATTCTCTAAATATTGGTGAATTTAAGGAATCAGAAACTTGCGTAAATGGAGATAAATTAAAATTTCTTGCGCCAAGCAGTTGGGTTTTTCATGAAGATGTTGTAGAAAAGGTGTTAAAAGGCGATTATGATAGCATAACTCCGTTTTCTGCTGAGTTTGTAACAACTCTTAATTGCACTAATCGATGTTTAGGACCTTGCTCATATTGTCTTCAAAGAATGAATGAAGGCATTGCAGCTAAGAATTGCTATAGTAATCCTCGAGTTCATATGCAAAACTTAGATTTTGCTAAGGATTTAATGGATAAACTAATTGATAGTGGAATTAAAGGAATAATATTCACAGGCGGAGGAGAACCAAGTTTATTTGGCGGACTTGAAGAATTAATGGAGTATACTTCTCAAAAAGGTGTTGACATGACATTATACACTAATGGAAATTCATGGACTCCTAAAAGAATAAGCAGAGTAGCAGATACTAATCCTGCGGTTATAAGATTAAGTCTTAATTGCGGTACTAAAAAAGGATATAATTCATTTCATAACCCTTTTAATCCAGATACTGCTTTTGATACAGTTAAACGTTCTATAGCTAATTTTGCAATAGAAGCTGCAAAAAATCCTAAAATTGATTTTGGTGTTAGTTTTATTATGAATGAAATAAATTATAAAGAACTACCTCAAACTGCAGAAGTACTTAGAAAAATCATTGAGGAAACTCATGGAAAAATATCTTTTGTAGCCTATCGTCCTGCGTTCAATTATAATGGAAGTAAACAAACAGCGCCAGAAATACTTGACGAATCTTATAGACTTGTGGAAGATAATGTTCGAAATATTCTTATGGGTACTGGAATAAAAGTGAATAATGTAAAATGTCGTTATGATGCCTTGAAAGTTGAAGAAAGAGGTTATGATGTTTGTAGAGCTACAGGATTATATGCTGAACTAGGGCCATCTGGAGAGTTACACTCGTGCTGTGATAGGAATTGCTTTAAAGTTTATGCTATAGGTGATTTAACAAAGAATACTATTCAAGAAGTATATCGAGGTGATTTAAGAAAAGTAGTTATGGATTATGCTAATGATTACAAATGCACAACTTGTCCTCCTGCATGTAAACCTCATGAAGTAAATAAACAGTTCGAAAAGATTGAACAACTAAGGGCAAAAAAAGAGATGTATAAAGTTGAAGCTTGGATTGAAGCTTATCGTGATATGCCTAAACCTAAAATGGTGAACTTCTAAGTATGTTTAGAAAAAACCTCAGTTAAACAATAGCGTGAATGAGGCAAACCCTTACTTTTGAAACAATTTCAGGTTAAACCTGGATGACGGGATTGGGCTTTTTTAAAGGGATACTAACTGGCGTGAGATTTATAAAGTTTAGATTGCTAATTGAATTATGGAAAATATCAATTCAGAACCCGCAAAGAAACATAATAAACTTAAATGGGCTTTGATTATACTTGGATTTATTCTTCTTCTGTTGTTTATATTTAGATTTCAAATTAATGGGTGGTATTGTTCAACATTACCAGATAAACCTTCTTTTATTTCAACAGGCCAAGAACAAGGCGAATGCTATCTCGACTTAAATATAAAATCTAATAATCTTAATTGTTTTCCATTTAGACAAACTGGAGGATGCATATCTTTTGATAAGTATACCCCTGTTTCTACATCTCTAATTAGGTTTAACATATTAGATTCTTACGAATCTAAAACTTTAGAGGAATGCAAAAAAATAAATGATTCAGGTAATAAAGCGTATTGTGTTGCTTATTTAGCTGGAGAGAAAAAAGATGCGTCTATCTGTGATACCCTTACTGGCGAGGGTTTTGGAAATCTTCGTTATGATTGTATAATCTATGCATCATTTAAAGCTAGAAGTTATTTCTCTTGCTTCAAAATTGATGCGAATGATTGGAGACACAATTGTATAAGGGAAGTTAATATCGGAAGATGCGTTATTGATAAGTCCTTCTGTTTGATCTAGATTTTTAAATAAAATTAGTCCCAACAAAACTTATTTTTTCTCGCATATGGGATGACGGAATAAAATATGATCGCGAAGTAGATAATCAGTTAGTAATAAGAGCATTACAACAAACACGTTAGGGAAAAATTTGTTGTAACCTTTAGCGACAGCGCAATATTAAATACTCAAATAATATAAATAGATTATGGAAAAAGATAAACTTAACTGTATACCTTTAGATAAATCCTGGTTGATTAGAATGGGTATACTAGACTTAACCCGTGGTTACCCAGATATTATTAAATTTTTAGAAGATCAAAAAGATCTAGGGAGCGATTTAAATGCATTAAAGAAGATTTGTTATTCTTGGAATAAGCCTGATGAAGCATTTGATGTTGGAGAATCTGGTACGATTTATAGATTTATAAGATTTTACAGCTGGAAAAATAATATCGATCGAGAAATAAAAGTTTCAGATACTTTAATTAAAAGAATAAAAAGAGGGGCAATTTCTAATGACCCTAAAATAGTTAATTATGCTCCAAAAGATCTTTTAAAACTTGACAGCCAGACATCTCAGTGGGCAACAATGTCTTACTTACTAGGAAATCGAATCAAAGTTGAGAATGCCCCGTTTAAACTCAAATTGACCTATGAGGCTGTAGATCACTGGGAAAATGCTAGAACGATGGGAGTTTTATGGGAGGCAAGAAAAGATCAGACCATTCTAAACCAAGCTAAAGCTTTCTTAGGCTATCTGAAAACGGGAAAGGTAGATTTTGCTCATGAGCAAGCAGAAGATTATTGTTTTGGGAGAGCCTTTGAAGTATTGACAGAAGATCAAGCAAAAAGATTATATCCCAGTTTAGAAGGTCATGAAACTTCTAGATTTGAAGAAATGGAAAGAGCAATAAAACAAGCTGATCAGGACCAAAGAGTAAGTTCTCCAGACCATCGAGTTGTTCAGGCAATAGCAATGAAATATTTTGATAGAGGTATTCAAAAAGAAAGTTTTGCTTATCCTAATTGTGTAAATAAATCTTGGCCTTTATTCTGGGAATTTATGGATTCTTGTAAAAAAGATATAGATTTTCAAGGCAAATTTTCTACCCTCTGAAAGTTTTATATCATTTTGGTATTGCTTGCATTCTTAAGAAATCTTTTCTTCTAGTGTAACTAAATAAGGATAGGGTAATCTAAAAAAATTAAAGATAAAGTTTATATAAATGGCCTATCTAAAAATATGTATGGAAAAAGAAGAAAATGCTAAAAAAATCAAGATGTTTAACGGAAATAAGGTTAGAACTCATTGGGATGAAGAAAATGAAAAATGGTTCTTTTCCATAGTGGATATTATAGCTATTTTAACAGACAGTGATTTTCAAAATGCAAGAAAATATTGGAATAAGCTTGCACAAAGAATGAGGGAAGAGGGAAATGAGTCGGTGACAAATTGTCACCAACTGAAATTAGAGGCATCTGATGGTAAATTTTATTTAACCGATGTTGGAGATACCGAACAAGTTCTTCGATTAATACAGTCTATTCCTTCTAAGAAAGCAGAACCATTTAAGATATGGCTTGCGAAAGTGGGAACTGAAAGAATTGATGAAACGGATGATCCAGAATTGGCAATAGATAGGGCTATGAAAAGTTATCTAAAAAAGGGTTACTCTAAGGAATGGATCAATCAAAGATTAAAGACAATAGAATTAAGAAGAGAATTAACAGATGAGTGGGAAAGAGTGGGAGTTAAAGAAGGACAAGAATTTGCAATATTAACCGATGAAATCACAAGAGCTTGGTCAGATTTATCCATAAAAGATTACAAAAGACTCAAAAATCTGAAAAAAGAAAATTTAAGAGATAATATGACTAATCTTGAACTTGTTCTAAATATGCTTGCAGAAGTTACAACAAAAGAGTTTTCTAAGAAAGAAAATCCTAAAGAATTTTCTGAAAGTATAGAAGTAGCAAAAAAAGGTGGGAATGTTGCAGGAAATGCAAGAAAGGAAATTGAATCTGTAACTGGAAAGCCGGTTATTTCAGTAGAAAATTACTTGAAAGAAAAAGAAAAAATTAAGAAGAAAAGATTAATTCTAAAGGGTAATTAATCACTCTCTTCTATCAAAAATCGGATCAAACCCTTCTGTTGTTAAACCGTTATAAAGTCTTCTAGCAATTTCTTCAGAATTATGCCCGGGAACATCTTCTACTAAAATGTCTAATTTTTTACCCTTAAGGGCCTCTAAAGTCATAAGACCAATAATTCCTCTTCCAAAAGCAGTTCTTTTGCCATCAGAAAGCCTAATATCTACAGAATATTTCTTACACTCTTCAACAATTTTTAGTCCAGTTCCAGCACATAAACCGCAATCAAGCATAACTTCTACATCTTTAACAATGAAGTACCTTATCCCCCAATGATATTGATTTGTTATATTATAATTCTCTGTCATTCTTCTTTAATAGGATAAACTAATCCTTTATTCCTCCGATCAGAAACTTCTTTAGTTATATAAATTCCAGTTTGATAAACAACTTTTCCATTAACACATTTTTCAGGAACTTTTTTCATCACAACAACAATTTCATCAGGATTTCTTCTAGAACAAACTTCTCCCAACTCTTCAGAAACATCATTAAAAGTCATTTGACCATAAACTACATCAACTAAACCTTTTTCACAATCTTTTCTAACTTTTTCAAATTCGCTCATTCTTCTCTCCTATCAAAATTTGGATAAAAATCTTTAGTTGTTAAACCTTTTAAAAGCCTCATAACAATTTCCTCGGAATTATCTCCTAAAACATCTCCTACTAAAATGTCTTCTACTGAAACATCTAAACGTGTTCCTTTTCTAGCTTCCAAAGCCAAAAGACCCATAATACTTTTTCCTTGGGTAGATCTATCACCTTTTGAAAACATTATATCTAGATCATATTTCATACATTCTAAAACAATAAATGCTGCCGGTCGACAACATACTCCCTCGTCTAACATAACTTCAACGTCTTTTGCGACAACATACGTCTTTCCATTCCATTCTTCTCTTGTTAAATTATATTTATTTTCTTCCATGGTTTAAAGGCCGTACCATTTTTTTATTTCATCTAAGTTAGCGTAAATATCCGCATTATAAATAGTTTCCCCTGATTTGCTTTTTTTATCGGTTTTACTAACAATAACTATAAGTTCGTTTGCATCTCTTTTAGAGAAAAGATAATCTAGTTCACTTAAAATTCCTGACTTGCTAAGTGGGCCTTGTATTAAACTAACCAATGGATCTGTACAGCTTTCTCTAACGGTTTGTAATTCTTTAGATTCGCTCATTGTAAAGAACTCCTTTCTTTAACAGTCTTCGCAAAATAATCTTCTTTAGATAGATAAACAGATGCATGATATCTGCCATAAACACCTTCCTCTCTTTTTATAATAACAATTGCTGCTTCTGGATCTTTAATCTTTAAAAGACTAAATATTTCATGATTTAACTCTTCAACACTTAAAGGTCCTGAAACTATGTCTACTAAACCATCCTGACAAGCATCATTTATTTCTTCTATTTTCTTATTCATTCTGCCACCCTATTAAAATCAGGTTCTTCCCCTGAAGTTGTAAGACCGCTATAAAGTCTGTGAAGTAATCCTCTTGGATCTTCTCCAGAAACATTTTCAACATAAATATTAACTTTGCTTCCCTGCGGAGCATTTAATTGCATAAGTTCTGTTGGATTTTTAGCATCAGCTATCTTATGAGCATAGTCTAAATCTGTTAGGCCTATTGAGACGTCTCCAGGATACCAAACACATTCTTCTTTAGTTAAATAAGCTACAATCCCTCTATTAAATCCACCTTGAACTTTTAACTCTATACCGGCTAAACAGCAGTGGTTATTCCCAAATGTTTTAATGTTTAATTCTGTCATGTTATTTATAGTTATTCTAAATTTTTAATCATTTAAAAGCTTTTCCTTTGATGTAACTGTTAAGTGGTTACTGGAAAAAGATTATTTTTAAAAAAGAAATATTAAACATTCAAGATAAAAATTAGAAATAATCAGAGCTTTCTTCTCTTCATCAAAAAAAAACTAATAAGAAAACTTGAAAGAATTAAACCTATGCCCAGGTAGGAAGTTGTTTTAATAGATAAGTTAGAAATAGTATTTCCAGTAATATTAGAAGATAAAAAAAATAAACCTGCAAAAAGACCAATAAAAAAAAATATAGATATAACCTTAGAAGATAAGTCTTTTGCACCCATTTCCCTTGGAGGGATCTTATCTTTTAAAGCAGTATAAATAGATTTATCACTAAAATAAATTTGGCCATTCTTGACATTGCCATAAGCACGCCAATTGCCGCCAGAACGAAGAGGTTCAAACAATCCTGTCCCGCACTTATCTAGAGCGCCATTTGTTTCTTTAGGTAAATCTATACTAACTTTAAACCTTTTTATAGGAATACCTAGTATTTTTATATCTTGTTTTGTCAAATGAACTTTTATTCCATTAATCGAAGAACTAGAGGTACTATTCCCATAATGATGTGTTTCATGAGTATGAACATCTCTTGAAGGAATTGGACCATCATCTCCCAAACCGTAACGAGTGTCAAATACATCGACTTTTCCGCCAAGCACCCTTTCTAATATAGGTACACCGGCTAAAGAAAATACTTGGTAATGGGTCAGATAATCTGTTGATTCTGTTATTCCACTTTCATAGGCATGCCCATTTGATGAAGAAACCCTTGTCTGAAACTTAGAAGAAGGTTTGATTGTCTTTTCTATTTTGGAAGTTTTAACATCATATAAAACTTTTTTTAATTTCCCAAATCGAGTTTTATTAGATTCTCTTTTTTCCATGATTTTTTTAATAAGTTTAACTTTAAAAAGGTATTTAAAATTAGAATAGTTTTAATGAATTATAAAAGTTTTTTTACCAATCCCTCAAGTTCACTTTTTGTGACACCCTCTTCTTTAAGTGTTCTTAGATAACATGGTGGACAGTTTTCATGACTAAATTTAGTCTTCTTAGTCGTATTAAAATAATGATCTCTTCTTTTTTCGGTAGCAGGAGTATACCACTTATGACTTATCTGATCTTTCCAATCTTTGCAAACTGGACATTCAACTTGAACAGATTCTTTTAGGGAATACATGTTTTTAGTAGTCTCTCCATATTTAAAAAGCTTTGCTTATAGTGTAACTTTTGAGGGGTAAATTAGATAACTATATAAACAAATAAAGACACAAAAAACACATGAAAACATTGCTTTTAGCAGACATGCATGGAGAAGATCCTTGTGGATTAATTCTTGAAGAAAAAAAGAAAGGAATAGAACAGGTAGTTTGCTTGGGAGATTATGATACGCCAGAAGTATTAAGAAACATAAGAAAATTAGATATGCCTGCTAAATTTGTTTTAGGTAACCACGATTTACACTATGTTTACAAACAAGCAATATCTAGCCAAAAAATGAGATTTTCTTGGCGCGAATATGCCGATTTGTGGGATAAAAGCCCCTTAGAAAAAAGATTTATTGAAGGCGCCTTAGCAGGAAAAAGAAAGAATGCGGGATTAGTTTTAACAGATAAATTTGAAAAAGACAAGCAAATTGTATACTGCCATGCTGGAATTTTAGACCTAAAAAGCGAACACAGAGATATACCTGAATGTGTTTGGGAAAGAATGTTAACGGAAAAAAACTTGCTAAATACTTTCTCTAAGATGTATACTTTAAACTATTGGACATTGTTTAGAGGACATGACGACACATCTATTGTAGAGACATTTAACATTCATCAATGTAGAATAGAAGACTGCTGGGAAAATAAGGTAAAACTTGCAAAAGATAAAATCCATATAGCCTCAGTTGGAAGTTTTTATCATGGCGATTATGCTTTATTTGACTCGGATACACAAGTTCTAGAATATAAAAATACTGGAAGAGGTAATAGGATTATTGGAATATGATAAATATTCAAAAGGTCTTTGAAGAATTTCAGAAAAATTGGGAAATCGAAAGAAAAGAGTGGACTAGCGAATTAGACAAAACATATGACCCTAAAAAAATGGCTTTAGTTAAAGATTTTTTAATGTCTGCTCAAAATGTAAAATTAAATCAGGTATGTAATCCTACCATGAGTGAATTTCTCTTTAAGAATAATGGATCAGACATGTTGATAAGAAAAGATGAGCCATCTATGCAAAGAAAAGTAATTCATAATGAAGACGGATTATTTTGTAGCTATTATTATGAAGACTTGAGTAGTTTTTCTACTACCAGTACAATGAATGTGGATGTTTTATGTAGAAAAAAAGAAATACCTGCTGGACTAAAAAGAACACTTGAAGACCTAGACTTTTTCTCGGATTCATTAATAGACTTTGAAACTCTCGAATTCCCTCATTATGGTAACGAATCATATTATGGTTTTCATTCTGAATCCGTTAGAAAACTTCATGAAAATTTAAGCAAGAAAAATAAAGATATTTCTAAGACAATGAAAGGAAAAGAGTCTAGATTATATAGAGATACAGAAAAGTTTCATGTGATCTTTGCAGCAGGCGGAAGAAAACAAAACAAATTAGAATTTCTACCAGTCTATGTGGGATTTGGAACAAATCAGCCATATGGGTTAGTATTTAATGGAAAACTAGGTAAAAGTAGATTTATGAAATGGAGTTTTGACTCTGAGGAAAGCGGACTAGAAAAAGGAAGTTTAAAAGAAACTCCAATAACCCCACAAGAATTTCAATTAAGATTTAATAAAATGAGTCTTGCCGAAGTTTTCTGGGGAGAAGATTATATTACCTATTCTATTCAAGATGAAAATTATCCTGAAGACCAAAATATTTATGGAAATGTTATTTTTGATGAAAGTAGATTTAAAGGCTTTATTAAGATTAAAGGTAAAAAGCAAAATAGCCAAGCAATGTTAGTTGAGCCTAGATTCTTGTTTAAACCAATAAACCAAAGAGAGTATTTGCAAGCAGCTTTAGGAAGACAAGAACTTAATGTACCAGTAATTAGATCTACGCAAGACATATTTAATGTTTTAGAAGAAAATTTACTAAAATATGAGGAGTTTTCTTCTTTAATGTATGATCCGGATCATGTTGTAAGAAAATTTGGTTTAGAAGAAGTCTTTAAGGCTGTTTCTAGCAAACTAAACGGCGGAGAATTTAACTTTGTAGATGCCTTAAATGTTGCCTCTGATGCTTATATGATTGGTACAGATAGTCATGAAAGACTAAAACTTTCTAGCATGATAATAGGTAATTATATCAATTCAGGAAAACTAGAAGAACTACTTGAAGCAACGTATGTAGGTAATAAAATTAATCCATTATAATATGAATATTTAAAAAGAGGTATTTATTAATGGTGTCATGGATAAAAAAATAGGTTTGATATTGATTTTATTAGTTTTCACTATTTTTTCTTCTGTTCAAGCTTTTTCTATTGCATTTTGTGATAATGGTGTTTTAGAAGCAGGAGAATTTTGTGATTTTGGCGGAAGTTATAATTTAACAAATTCAACTTATTGTTTTAATTCGAATCAATGTGACAGTGTTGCTGCTGAAAAAATTTGTTTATGGGAAAAAAATGCTGGCTATAACCTTAACTATCTTAGAAATGAAACTTATGCTTGTTGGAATGGAACTGGATTTCAAGAGGATAATTGTTTTATTGAGGGGTTTGAGAGTTCTGAATTTTTAGTGGAATCTTATGCTCCGGGCATACCAAATGGGGAGAGATATTGTATTCAAGGATATTGTCCGGGAGGAACTTCTTTTGTCGATGGCGAATGTTTTGATTGTAATTATTATATAAGCGATGGTTATGATGACGATACCTTTAATTGGACTTTAAGCCCTCTTTTTCCAGATAATTCTTCTCGAATTACAGTTGGTGGAAAAATCTTTAAAGATTATGGACCCCTTGGTGAAATTACCCTTGTTTTGTCAAATGGATCGGATTCTGTTTCTACAACATTTAACTCTAATGCATCTGAACTTAATTTTAATATTCCCACACCTTGGTTTGTTAAAAAAAACGATCCTACTATAAACATAACTCTTGAAGTTTCTTCTACCAATTGCAACGAAAGTTCGGTAATTTCAACAAATGTTTTTATTCAAGACTTAGATCTGGATGGAGTTATAACTGCAATTCAAGCAGGATCTGATTATGAACCTATCAATGTCTATGATTGTGACGATTGGCCTTTTGATGATAATTATCATGAAGATGTTTTATCAGGAACTAGATTATCTTGTCCAAACTATAATACTATGATGAATCTTACCAGGTTTTATTTCTGGGATAGTTCTAAAGGAGTCTCTAGAGAAGATTTTTGTTTCAATGATTCAAGAAATTATGGTTATGGAAAGTATACCCATTGTTCTTTTTGTAGAAATCCTGGGATGCCTGAGCAGGCAGATGATATAGACAATGATTGTATGGGAAACTGCCAGGCTAATATTTCTAGAGAGTGTATTATTCCTGAATATATTGGAGATGGGAATTCGGATAGTTCTTTACAATCCTTTTATAATGATGAAGGTGAATTAATAGGTAAAAGAGGTTGTGGAGGAAGTATAAACAGTTTTGGTGTTATGGATAATTTCTGTCAGATGGTTGATAATAATATAGTGGTTAATGGACAAGTTTGTGGAGGTTATAATCGGGCTGTTAAAAAAGGAGAATTCTTTGTTGAAGAGTCTACTGGTTGGTTAAGTGGCTTTAAGGTTTATCCTAAGATCTCTTTTATTCCAGGAGGTTTAGGTAAAGATACCTTAATAGGTGTGTCTTCATTAGGTAAAATATCCCCTTCTAATCGGTGGATTTATTCTAAAGCTCTTTTAAATGAATCTGAATATCTTGTGAAAAAAAGAGGAACAGTTGGAATTCCAGATAATTTTATAGATTCTTTTAGGGGAGAGCTTTATGATTCTTTTGATGATTTTTTAAACTTAATAATAACTCCCTCATTTAGTGTAATGGGAACCGTGGATTACATGAGGATGAGTGATGTTCCTGGAGATATTTGTGATAGTTTTGCTACAGCAGGAGTATCTTGTGGTTCCAACAGTCTTAAGGTTTCAGATTTATTGAAAACTAATTTATGGAATTGGGAAACTGTTTGTGTTCCAAAAGATAAATGTAATGATGGCGTTTCTAACTCTTTATCAAGAAATATCTTTGAAACAATTCCCTATAAAGCTTACTTGCCTGAATTTGAAACCCATATTCATAAGATTGGAGATACACCTGTTGAACAGCCATTGCCACCTTATTTAGCTGAAGTTGGTCAAAGATTTGTTGATAATGATGCTCCTGAATGTAAGTTCAATGATGTAGCTCTATTAAATTCGGATATCAGAGGTATTCTTCCAACTTATCTTTCTTCAGATTACAAAATAAATTCTATTACCAACCAAGTTTATTGTTCTGATGATGATTTGGATGGATTTTGTGCATGTCCAATACCTGCAATAAAAACTATGATATTTTCAGGCGGATCAAAACCTCCTGCAGATCAGATAATGAGTGAGAAAATTATTTCAATCGCAGGTTTGCCTGATCAAATTTTGATTGAGTATTGTGATTTTGATTACGCAAAACAACTAGGTTTTTCAGTTTCTAAAAGTTTTTCTGATTGTGATGATCGTTTGGGAGATGATTCCTCGCAATATGTTTATAGCAGCGATGTTGCTATGGCAGGTAATCAAATCTATGCTACAAGTTCTCTTGGATGGGATTTAAGTTCTCCAGAGTATATTTCTGCTTGGCATGTACATCCATTTTCCCCAGTAACCTCTTCAAGCTGTTTATTTGGTTTTGATCTTAATTGTAATAAAGATGGCTTTTCTGGCTCTCTTACTAATTTATTAAAAGTTGATTCTCCATTTGATTTTAATACAAATACTGGGTCTGAAAGAGGGTCTTTAAAGAAAGGTAATGATCTTTCTAGAGATATGGTTTGTTTGGATCAAGATATTCTTAAAACTCTTGAGAATGATTTATTAACTGTTTACGGAGGTGTTTCTCTCGCGAGTCTTATTGCTGGGGGAGCATTTATGGGAGTAGGTACTCTTTTCCCTCCTTCTGCTCCTTTTCTTTTTCCTGTTGGTGCAACATTTTTAACTACTTCTGCTTATTCATCTGTTGCTGCAACTTTTGTGAGTTCGGTTGCATTAGCAAGACATATAGATACCATTTCTTCAAGTGGTTATTCTTTTGAGAATGATGATAAAGTAAGACTTGGATTTTTAGTTTTAGCTACTGCTTCTATTAAACCTACAATTTCTAACTCACATAAACAAACTGTTAACTTGTTTAGTTCTTCACAAAGGGGAAAAGAAATTTCTTTAGCTTATACTAAGTCTAGAATTAGTAGAGTTAGCCAGAAAGTAGATTCTACAGGAAATAATCATGCAGTGTTGAGCCCTAAATTTACTAATCCTTCTCTGTCTGGAACTGGAAACATGGTGATTCATGGAAAAACGCATAAGGTATTATTTACTTCTGGTCTTCCAAGTGGAGTGAGCGGCGCGGCGGCAACTCCTCAAATGGGTTATGATTTTAGAAAGGCATATGATGTTTTTGGATATAATCTTGCAAAAAAAGCGGGGCTAGATCCTACAAAGGATGCTTTTATGATTCTTTCTAACAAAATTTTAAAACAAAACGGGCTTACAGCTAGAAATTTTGAAGTAATCTTCCATGAAGCTAGACATTTAGAAGGGGGTGCAGAAACTGCTGCCTTTTTGAGCGGACAAATTAGCACTATTGCAGGTAAATCAATTAAAATAAGCTATGTTAATGATCTGGGTGAGACAATTACAAAAACATATCGACCAGATTTGGTTCAAAGAAGTCTTGAGGTTTTTAGAGGATCTTTATCTCCTGCTGAAAATGCACTCAACGCTCTAGTAAAATATCCAATTTCTAGCGGAAGAGGTTATAGAGAACCCCTTGTTTTTTTTATGAGTACCGATACAGGTACCGTAGATCTTTCCCCTGCAGCAATAGCTGGAATCTTATCCGTACCTGTAGGAGTTTACCAACTAAAATTTGTATTTTATGATCCTTATTTTGGTAATTCCAGTTCTTCTGAATAACGATCCTCAACTCACTGAAATTGCCTTTAATATTTAAGATAAACTTATAGGAAAATTCAGATAGAATTGATAAAATAAATAGAACATTCTAAGAGCTATATTTTTCCTTTTAAAGATTATTTGAGTGAATAGGTTCATCCTAAAACGAATATTTAAAAACTCCCCACAGGTAGTTTTAGTATGGATAAAAAAAAGTATTTATTTATGGAAATAATTTTTGTGTGTTTATTTGCACAAATTTTATTTGTCTCCATGGTTAGTTCTTTGGGCCATGTTTCCAAAGATTCGGTTACTTCTACTATTGATGAAGTTGTAAATTGGTATCATTCTGCTCTTGGGAAAGAGAAAGTTTATGCAAGACAAATAATGATTGAAATTGCAAATCAAGAATCCCATATGGGTACTTATAATGTTGGTGGAAGTACATATCCTGGAAATACCGGAGGGGTTGGCTTTGCACAGTTTACTACAATTGCAATGCAGGATATAAAAAATCGTTTATCTAGCAATCCTTCAAGATTAGAAGCTATACGTGCTCGTTTTGGTTTTGATCCTTTAACGGTTAATTTGGAAGATTTTGGAGATCCAACTAAGGATATAATTTCTGCTGTTTTTATGAGAGAATTTCTCTTGGCGAATCCAAGTCCAATTCCTCAGTATTTAATTCCCCGGGCTGCTTTTTGGAAAGATAGATATAATGCAAATCCTGCTTTAGATAGGGATGCAAAAATAAGACAATATGTAGATAATAACCTTTATGAGGATCCTCAGCACTATCACTGGGTTTATTCAGGTACCTTGGAGTCTGGCCAAGATCTGTATTCTAGTCCCTTTAATGCCTCTCTTTTATTCGCTCTTAATTCTTTCGGGAATCTTTGTCCAATATCGGGTATAAATATTAGTACGGTTGATTCTAACTGCTTAGCTGGAAGAGTGGTTTATAATAATGCGGGGTGTGTTTCCAAGATTATTTCAGAAAGTGTTGCTACAAATTATGAATATTGGAATTTTAATTGTGCTATAAAGAAGATTTGGAATTCAGAATCTACTTTTTTATATAGTGCTGAAGGAGACCTTTTACATGAAATTTATGTTTCTGGTTCTAATGTTAATTATGATTATTATCCTAATAGAGACCTAAGATCTATTCAGAAGGATGGCGTGATTTCTGAATTTAGTTATGATTCGGATTCGAATTTGATTAATAAAATAACCTCTTTTGCAGGTTTGACTACAGAAACAAATTATGTCTATGATTTTCTTGGAAGGCTTGTTAGTATAAATTCTCCTGGTAAAACTATAGGCTATACTTACGATTCATTAAATAGGACTACCCGAGAAGATTTTTATGTTTATGATGCAGGAGTTTTTATTAGTGATTGGGTAGAATACAATTATGACTTGGACGGAAACCTTGTAGCCATGTTGGACAATACAGGTTATAATATAAACTATTCTCTAGAATCCGAAGATTATGCTTGCCATGATCTTGTTTGTTCTGGTGTTGGGTGTAGTAATTCTTCTTGGATAGATTCAATTTGTTCTGCACCTGTTTTAGATTCAATTATTTCAGGTAATGAAATTATCAATATAGATCATGATGAGGGTTTTAGTGATGGCCTTTGTTCAAGTTTACAAGAAGAATGTCATACTCCTTTAGAAAGTATAAATTCGGATGGTCTTTTAATTGAAGATGATTACTATGTGTATAATTATGATGAAAACTATTCATTGCAATATGTCGAGAACAAATTATTTAGGTCTTATTTTGATGATCCTCTTTTGAACAGTTTGAATTATTCTTCAAGCGATCTTGTAGGCTCTATGGATTATCCGGACTTTGAGGAAGCTTATACCTATGATCCGTTAGGTTTTGTTGTCTCCATAGATTATTCCTTGGACTATGGATCTGATCCTGGTTTAATCCCGATCAGCGGAGCAGTTATAACTAATGTTTTTTTTAATCTTTTAAGTTTAATTACGGGAAGAGCTATATCTCCCGGAGATTCTTCTCAAAGAGATTCTGATTTTCAATTATATTTAACGTCTCCAGGAGATCTTGAGACTAAATTTAATCGCCAAGATTTCAACATGCTTGTTGATAGATTTGAACAAGAATATGGAGTTATAGATACTCCAAGAGATTTTCAATTAGACTCTTGTTTAGAAAAACAAGATTATGTTTTGTTTAATCAAGAAATTTATACCGGTCATTGTAAAGATTTTTTTACATCTGTTGAATATTCTTGTGGTGAGGATTTAAGTAGATGGGATTTTTGGAATGTTCTAGAAAAAGTTGCTAGAACAAGGAGTGTTGAATGTGAATTTGGTTGTTATGAAGGAAACTGTTTAGAAGCTATTCAATCTGAATGTGTTTTGGATTCGGATTGTTCTATAAACCAAAGTTGTATTGAAGGAAGTTGTATAAATACTGTAATTGATGAACCTATTTGTGTGGTTAATAGCGATTGTGGGGATTTTGAACTTTGTGTTGAAGGTAAATGTGTTTTAGACTTGCCTGAAAATCCTAATGGATTTTAAGTAAGTTTTATAAACTTATTTTTTACTATAGTCTCATGGATAAAAAAATAGGTTTGATATTGATTTTATTAGTTTTCACTATTTTTTCTTCTGTTCAAGCTTTTTCTATTGCATTTTGTGATAATGGTGTTTTAGAAGCAGGAGAATTTTGTGATTTTGGCGGAAGTTATAATTTAACAAATTCAACTTATTGTTTTAATTTGAATCAATGTGATTTAATTGCTGCATCCTTTTGTTTTGAAAACCCAAGTTATTCGGATGAAACTAGAATGATTGATTCGCTAAATAACTTATGGATAGGTGGTGCATGGTCAAACGTATCTAACTTAACCGGCTCCAGTTTTGTGGACAAAAGATTAATTGAACATTATTCTATGGGAATTCCGGGAGGATTTAGATATTGTGAGTATAGGAACTGTGAGCAGGGGTATTCCCCCGTAGATGGTGAATGTGTTGAAGGTAATTCAAATTCTTGCGAGTCTGAAGACTTTGGTGAATCTCGTTGTGCGCCACTATTTATAGATTCTATACTGGCTGGTGATTTTGGTTCAATATTGGATGGATATACTTTAATGCCCTCACATCGATGGCCTATTTCTTCAAGAGAGTATGGATGTTACTGGTCCGGTAATGAGTGCAAATCTGATACGAATTTTTCAAATATATTAGAGTATAAGGTTGTATTTGGATCAGGCAATCTTAGATGCAATAATTCTTGTTTAATTGAATATGTCTGTCCGAGGAGTAGTTGGGGTCCTGGAACAAAATTTTGTTCTTGTCAAGAATATTTGGTTGTACAGAAACATGGGAGGGAAAAGTGGATTAGAGGATTAGGCTATGTGGACAGTGGATTGTCCCCAGAAGTATTAAACAACTTGGATTTATATTCTTCTAGTCTCTCTTGTGACTATTTCCATGTAAAAGACTCCAGAGAATATATCACTCTTGAAGGTATCATTTTGGTTTTAGAACAAATTGAAAGTGAGATGGAATCTAAAAATTTGAGAACAGATATGGATTCCATGTTGAAAAATATCTTTTTTTATGGTTATCTATATCATATGCAGGGTGCAAATTATTTTGGAGAAGATACCAATTGGGGACTTGTTGTTATTCCAGGTTATTTGAGGTTATTCGTGGATTTTAAACTGAATTTAGAAAAGTATGTCCTTGCACAAATGATTTTACATCAACATCCGGAGTTTCATAATGCAGATCAGCAAGATAATTTTAAATTGAATTCTCCTATGCTTCTTAACTTATATGGCTCGGAGTACCTTAGAAAATATTGTACCTCTCCTGGTTTAATTAATGTAAATTGTTCTATTCTGCCTCCAAAGGGGTATTTGAATAAATTAGACGAAGCAATGTTAAAAAGGATTCATATTACTGGGATAGATACGGAGTTTTCTTTAACCCACCTGTCCCAAGTTTATGTTTCTTCTTGGTCGAATTTTAATAAGATTATTGATAGTACCGGAACTGCTAAAAATTGGCAAAATTATAATGGAAATGTTTTGGGTGTTGTAGCAAAAGAATTTTGGCAAGAGGATGATAGTTACTCTAGTCCTAAACTTTCTGTTTTTTTAAAATGCATAAAAAGCGAAGTTGATTCAAGCCATTTTCTTCCAGAGGATGGAGAATTGGTTTATAGGAGGTGTAGAAGATGAAACAGATAAGGTTTTTAATAATTTTATCCTTATTCTTAATGGTTTTTAGTTTTGTTATTTCATTTGAAAAACAAGGAG
>CAZKBE010000014.1:16820-20065 GCA_964551115.1 Candidatus Woesearchaeota archaeon | reverse complement strand
TATCTCCGCTTACAAGTTCAAATTGTGCTTCAGATACTTCTTGTTTTCCAGATCCGCCGCCCCCTCCGCCTCCGCCGCCACTAGGCCCTCCCTCGCCAGCTATAGTGATTACTTCGGCAGGAGGCTCATAACCTGCAGGATAATTAAATGTAATCTGAATTGTTTCATTTAATATCGTTTGATTATTTACATGAACAATCTGTTGTAATTGCCCGGAAAGATTTGAATAACCAGAAGCAAATAGGGTGAAGTTTAGTGGAATACCAACTAAATCTCTTGGAAATTCGTCCAATATACCTTCTTGAAATTCAAATATTAATGAGGTGTTTATTTGATCGTTATTTGTTATGTTTTCAAAAAATAGATTTGAATTGTCTACTAGTATGTAAGGAGCTAAAGTTTCTGGAATTTCCCAAGTGAATTCGACATTATGAGCAGTAGTATTGAGATTTTCCTCATTACCGGCAATATTTCTTAGATAAGAGTTTATTGTGAAAACTCCTTGCTCCAAAGCAACTGATTGTGGATAAGAAACTACTTTAGGTAATAAATATGGTCCAGCTGGAAGAATTAATAATTCTACCGCTACTGATTCGTTAGACTTGGATAAAATCGTATCGGTTATGTTGGAGACTATTCTGATCCTTGGACTTTCTGTTAGAGGAGATGAAGGTGCAGGAAATCCTGCAACTACGGAAACTGTTTGACTTTGTCCTGGTTGAAGAGTTAGTGAATAAGGTCTTTGACTATTAAATAAAAGATCCGAACTTGACACGGCACCATCGAAAGCAGCAAAATACTCAGAAGTGAAAGTTCCCGCAAGTCTAGATAACGTGAATTTTATTACACACTCTTCCCCAGAAGGACCTCTCCATTCAGCATTACCTGTATTATTGATTGTGAAATTTCCAACAAATGAATTTTCATTGAAACCAACACCGAGAGTACCCAAGTCATCAAATCCAAAACCTAATTCTAGTGGATCAACATTCCAAGTACAATCCCAGTCTACAGAGATATCGGATTCGTTGGAATAAGCAATACTTCCTGCAGTATCATTCATCCAAATTCTATAGGTAATTATGTCTTCATAATCTGGAAGTGAAAAGGAACCATTAAACAAAGCCCAGGAGTTTACTCCAAAAGTTACTTCAGTAAGATTGTTCATTATTTCTGTTTGATTTTCCAATAAAGCTTCGGACCAAGATTGTGTGGAATTCTTCCACTCAATTCTTGCAGAATCCAGATTATACCCACTATCGGATAGATTTGCAGTAATGGTTATTAATGATCCGGGATAGATTAAACTCTGAGAACTTGGAGACTGATTTAAAGAAACTATAGAAGGAGCAACATCTCCCCAAACTGTTCTTGTTTCAGTTTCATAAGATTTGTAATAGTTTTCATTGTAACTTACAGAATAATTGTAAGGAGTATTTACTTCCAATCCAGATTGTAAAACTTCAGCTTCCCAACTGTAATCTGAAATTCTTCTAAGATTAGAACGATACAAGAATTCTATCGCGGTAGGAGATAAGGCTTCTTGGAAAATTCGTATTTCATCAATCGAACCATTGAAGAAACCATTATTTTGATAAGATTTTCCAATAAACATTTGAGCGATGTTACCTTGTGTTGCTTGGTTACCGGTTATGTCTCTAGCATAACCGGTTAATTCACCATTAACATATCTTACTGCATCTCCATTTCTTATAAAAGAAATTGCAATGTGATTCCATTCCCCATTGTTCACATCCACAGTATTTAGTGTTGGAGTAAGATTATTGCTAGCTATAACAAAGTCAAACCCGACTTTTCCATTATCTAGGTATAAGCTTAATCCGTCTGTTGCTGCTTGTTTTGAAAAGATATATTGTTTTGTAGGAGATTCTGTTTTAACCCATGCCGAAATAGTGAAGTTGAATAATCCAAGATTTAGAGAGGTATCATTTCCTAAGTTCATGAAATCATCAACACCATCAAAAGTTAATGAATCTCCATAAACTCCTTCAGAATAAATAGGAGATGAGGCATCATCTTGTCTATAGAATTTCAAAGATCCCATTTGGAAAATTCCTGTACTTATTGAAGTTGCTCCGCCCAAAGATAATCTAAATTGAGAGATATTGAATTGGGGTGATGCCAGCCAATTAGTTACCTCTACATCCAATACGTGCCATTCTCCATCTGCAATTATATCAAAAGTCTGAGAACATGTACCCAGTGCAGCACAAGAACCCGAATTGTCAACATATCCCACAATAATATGGTCCGGACCTTGAACAAAACTTCTATATTTAACTTCGAGATGATTATATTGTTTATTGAATGGAGAAATTGTTTTTTGAATGTAAGCATTTGTTGTGGAAGTTAATCTTAAATCATAGTAATCTCTTCCATAATATTTGTAACCTTGGATATTTGTAGTAGTCCACTCATTTCCGTATTTAACTCTTGAGAATCTCTCTTCAAAACCATAAATTCTTCCTAGGCCTCCAGAATTCTCAAACACACTATTATCATGTACTATTGAAGTCCATTTGTTTAGATTGGTTATATTATCAAAATTAAGCCAAATTCTTGCATTCTTTTGATAATTTGAGTTTAGTAAAGAAAAATTAGTATTATTCCATTTATAATAAACATCTGTCAAAAAGTTTGGTTGCTGTAGGTTGATTTGGGAGTTTATAGTAAACTGTTGTGCAACAGCTCCATTATGGTTTGGTGTTGGTGAAACAAATGTTTGGTTGAAATTGGAATCTGATCTAATCATTATAGTACCTCTAGCTCCCGCACCATAAGAACCTCCTCCAGAACCTCCCTCAGCTATATAATTTGCAAAAAAATTGGTCATGTCCCTTGCATAAACAGAGATACGCCCTCCTCCCGAACCTCCAGTGTCCGAATCAGAATTACCTCCCTTCACATTAATATATGGTGAACCGGAGATAGTGTCTGCAATTAAAGATATACTTCCCCCTGCTCCACCATCAACATTATTATATCCTCCATCCAACCCTCTTGCACTTAAATTACCATTTAAAACTAATGTTGTCGCATTAATGATTATTGCTCCTCCTCCAAAATACTCATTGCTTCCAGAGCCGAGACTTATTGGGAAAAAAGGATCTCCATAAACTGCCCTTCGATTTGAACCTCCTAAACCTCCATGATTTGATCCTCTATCGTTAGAATCATAACCTGGACCAAATGGACCATCAAAACCAAAATAATCTGCAGAGATT
>CAZKBE010000014.1:291-16720 GCA_964551115.1 Candidatus Woesearchaeota archaeon | reverse complement strand
AGAATCATAACCTGGACCAAATGGACCATCAAAACCAAAATAATCTGCAGAGATTCTACCGTTTGCAGTTAAATTTATAGAATTTGCAAAAATCCGAGAACTTGTTCCTTCTATAAGGCCAGTAACAGAATTATAATTCCCTCTTGGGTCTCCATCCAATTCTAAAATACCGGTTGGAAGAATAGTCAGATTTCCGAAAGTATAATTTATATCTCCTCCTAATCTCAGCGTATTGTCTAAAATAAAATTATCGAGTTTTGATTGTGGAAAGACTATTGTTCCAGCAAATCCCCTACCCCTGTCGGCATAAATCCTAGATCCTCCAGTTACATAAAGAGTTCCATTGAATAAATAGTTAGAAACATTGTAAAAACTAATTCTACCGCCTCCGCCTCCTCCCCTATCCCAATATGTATCTGCACCGCCTATCGCCCTAAATGTGCCGTTACCTGATAAATTATTAGCTATAATCCAGATACTACCTCCTGAAGAACCTCCAACACTACTCACTCCATCTGCGGATATTTTTCCCATATTGATTATTTCAGATGTGTTTAATATTACCGAACCTCCGCCGTACCAATTATTTCCAGAACCAAAACTTGTAGGAGCATAGGGATTGCCATAAATTGCTCGAGTATTTCCACCGCCCCTACCAGCATGAGTTGCACCGTAGCTACCATCTCCCAAGCCAGGACCTATAAATCTAGAGAATCCTAATGCATCGGCAGTAATATTTCCGAGACGATTTACGTTTATTATATTTGCAGAAATAACAACCCCTCTTCCCTCGTAAAGACCCGTGATGGGATTATAATTTCCCCTAGGATCTCCATCCAATTCTAAAATGCCGGTTGGAAGAATAGTCAGATTTCCGAAAGTATAATTAATATCCCCGCCTAATCTCAGCGTGTTGCCTAAAATAAAGTTGTCTAATTTTGATTGTGGAAAGACGATTGTTCCAGCAAATCCCCTACCCCTAGTTCCACTAACAGTCTCTCCATGACCTCCGTTAACATAAATAGTTCCATTGAATAAATAGTTGGAAACATTGTAGAAAGAAATTCTGCCGCCTCCGCCTCCCCCTCTATCTCCCTGGGTATCTGCACCACCTATCGCCCTAAATGTGCCGTTACCTGATAAATTATTAGCTATAATCCAGATACTACCTCCTGAAGAACCTCCAACACTACTCACTCCATCTGCGGATATTTTTCCCATATTGATTATTTCAGATGTGTTTAATATTACCGAACCTCCGCCGTACCAATTATTTCCAGAACCAAAACTTGTAGGAGCATAGGGATTGCCATAAATTGCTCGAGTATTTCCACCGCCCCTACCAGCATGAGTTGCACCAACACTATTATCTCCTAAACCTGGACCTAAATTTGAAGAAAATCCCAACCCATCTGTAGTAATATTTCCGAGACGATTTATGTTAATTATATTTGCAGAAATAACAACCCCTCTCCCTTCATAAAGACCGGTAACAGAATTATAATTCCCTCTTGGATCTCCATCTAATTGAAGAATACCGGTAGGTAAAATAGTTAAATTTCCAAAAGTGTAATTAATATCTCCCCCTAACCTTAAAGTATTACTTAAAGTGAAATTTTGCATAAGATTATCTGGAAAAACTATTGTTCCAGCAAATCCCCTACCATATGTATTTCCTCCAGAACCTCCATTTGTATTTAGAGTTCCATTGAATAAATAGTTGGAAACATTGTAGAAAGAAATTCTCCCTCCTCCGCCTCCTTCAAATATAGTAGAGCCTCCCCGAGCATATAAAGAACCATTACCTTCCAAACTGTTTGAAATAATCCAAATACTACCTCCAGAACCTCCATAATAATTGCCGCTACCTGAACCAGAACCGTCTGAAAGAAGACTCCCATTGAGGACTACTTTGTTTGAGGCATTAAGGATAATTGATCCTCCACCTGCCCGATTTGGACTACCGGAACCTAATGTTAACGGATTATAACTATCTCCATACGTGTTTAAACTATTTCCACCTCCTCGACCAGCATGCGTTGCACCCCTCAAAGCCTGATAACCTGGACCCTGTATCTGATTATATCCCAATTCCGCCGTGTTGATGCTGCCCCCAGCCCTAATCTCAATATTTACTGCAGAAATATTTAAAATTCCCCCCTTAATGGAACCACCTGATTCTATAGTAAGGTTCCCGCTTAATTCGATTCTGAGGCCCCTACCTTTTTACCATCATTTGTAAGGTTAGTTATGTTACCCGTGGACTGAATAACTAGATTATTTCCTGAGATTAACTCATTATTTAAAAAACTTTGAGCAGAGGATATATAACACGTAGATGCTAAATCTCCAGTGTTACATGTGATTGCACTGGAAAATGCAAACATAGAAGCTGCCAAGAATACCAATAAAAACAGTTTTAACAACTTCATTTTTCGCCCTCCAAATGTTCTTTCATTAATCTTTCAATTCGCTTAGATAGAATAATATCATTTTCTTCACAAAAATCTTGAAAACTTTTATAAGTTTTATCGTCCAAACTAAGTGTCACTCTTTTTTGCATAACAAATTATAATTTTTATCTTTTTAAATGTTTACATAACTGTATTACTATGCCCATATTTGTACGTATTTGTATGCAAGAGATTATTAAAAAATTCCACAAACCAACAGCTTTAAAAAGCCAAAGTAGCTGATAATTTTGAGACGACCATAGTCTGTTGGTAACACCTGTTCCCATTCCGAACACAGAAGTTAAGCTTCAGGCGTTTATGTTTGTACTGCTGAACAAGCGGGAAGGCATAAAGTTGTCTCACTTATATTTTTTACTAATGTTTTTATACTTCTTAGGTATTAAATCTTTATGTCTAAAAAAGAAAAAACTATTGGAAAAATCAAAGAATTGATTTCTAAAAAAGAAGTTCGAAGTAATAAGTCTGCAAAAAGACTTGCTATGAAAAATAATATTAAGCTTGGAAAATTAAGAAGAGAATTCTGTCAGGAATGCTATGCTAGTTTAGATAAGGCTAAGAGAAGAATTAAGAAAGGATATGTGAGTATAGAATGTTTAAAGTGTGGGAAAAATACCAAGTACAAACCTTAGAATTATCTAAACTTTTAAAAACCAGTTTGAATAAATTAATACTTCTTGAATTTATTCACTAAATCAATATAATCTTCCTGTCCTAAGAACATTGCCCTACAGCAATATCTATCTAATCCTAGCTCATCCATTACCTTTCCAGCGTCTTCGCCCTTTGCTGTTCGCTCTTTGAACTCTTTCCATAAGTGAGCAATTGGCTTTCCACAACTGAAACAACGGATAGGTATTAACATAACATTTGGTGTTTCAAAGCATTTTTAAAGCTTTTGTTCCTGAAAATAATATGAAAAAGGAGATAATCCAACTTAAAAACGTATTTAAAATTTATTCTATGGGGGAGAGTAATGTTTATGCTCTTTCTGGAATTGATATTTCAGTTAGGGAAGGAGAATTTATTGCGATAATGGGTCCTTCTGGAAGTGGCAAAAGCACAGGGATGAATCTTGTAGGAAGTTTAGATACTCCCTCCAAAGGAGAAATATTCTTAGATGGACATAATATTTCACATTTACATGAATCTGATCTCGCACAAATTAGGGGTAAAAAGATAGGATTTATATTTCAGAGTTTTAATTTAATACCCACATTAACTGCAAAAGAAAATATTGTTTTACCCATGGTTTTTCAAGGAACATCTAAAGAGAAACAAGAAGAAAAAGCAAAAGAATTATTAGATCTTGTTGAACTATCTGATCGGGCAAATCATTACCCAAATGAACTTTCTGGTGGCCAAAGACAAAGAGTAGCTATTGCAAGAGCTTTAGCAAACGATCCGGAAGTAATTCTTGCAGATGAACCGACAGGAAACTTAGATAGTCAGACAGGTGGAAAGGTTTTAGATTTTTTAGAAAAATTACATAAAAAAGGAAAAACGATAGTGATGGTCACGCATGATCCAAATTTAGCACAAAAATATGCAGAGAGAGTTTATTGGCTTAGAGACGGAAAGGTAGAAAAAATAACTAATGGAAAGAAAAAATGACCTCGATAGCAAACTATTTTGTTTTAGCAATAAAAAACCTTAAGCATAGGGGTATTCGTAGTTGGTTAACTCTTTTAGGAATTGTTATTGGTGTTGCAGTTGTTGTATCTTTAATCTTTTTAGGTAATGGCCTAAAACTTGCTGTAATGAATCAATTCGGCATGGGCTCTTCAGAGATGATTAGTGTTCAGGCAGGAGGATTAAATTCTTTTGGCCCTCCAGGGAGTGGCGTTACAAAACCACTAGACATAGAGGATCTTGAAGAGATAGAAAAACTCCCATCTGTAAAGAAAGTAATAAGAAGAAATATAGAATCTGGGCAAATGACTTTTGAAGATGAAAGTGCCACAATTTTTACTACAAATATTCCCCTAGAAGAAAGAAGATTTCTTTATGAATTTTTACAATTAGAGATGGAAAATGGAAGATTCTTTGAAGGAGGAGATATACGAAAAGTGGTGTTAGGGTATAACTTCTACATAGGAAAATCCGCCTTTAAAGATAAAATAATAACTTCAGGGAAAAGAATAACCTTAAACGGTGAGCGATTTGAAGTAATCGGTATAACGAAGAGAAAAGGAAGTTTTATCACAGACAACATAGTTTATTTAGTGGATGAAGATATGCAAAGAGTATTTGATATAGGCGACAGAATAGAGGTTATTGCAGTACAACCAGATTCTAGAGAAAAAATCGAACAAACTAAGTTAGATATTGAAAAGGCACTAAGAAGATCCAGAAATGTGGAGATAGGTGAAGAAGATTTTGAAGTATCTACTCCTGAGGCAAGTTTATCCTCAATAAATCAGATAATTACAGGTGTTCAGATATTTATAATACTTGTTGCTGCAATTTCAATTATTGTAGGAATTGTAGGAATAGTTAATACGATGACAACTTCAGTTTTAGAAAGAAGAAGAGATATAGGAATAATGAAGGCCATAGCGGCAAAAAATAGTCAAAGATTTTTACAATCCTTTGTAGAATCCGGTATGCTTGGTTTAGTTGGGGGAATAGTAGGAGTGTTACTAGGAACATTAATGGGTTGGGCAGGAATAACCGCTTTAGGAAACTTTCTTTCTACAGATTTAACACTTGAAATTGACTGGTTAGTACTTGGGGGAGTTTTTATTGGAAGTTTTCTCATCGGAGGGCTTGCAGGAATTTCACCCGCAATGCAAGCAGCAAAACAAAATCCTGTGGAGGCTTTAAGATAAAGATGATAATTAATAAAGAAGGAATAAAGTATGTAATTCGAAATCTTAAAAATAGAAAGACTAGAACAATTTTAACTTCCCTATCTATTCTAATAGGGATAATTACAATTTTTATTTTTATAAGTTTTGGAGCAGGATTATATAATTACATAAACGAATTTAGTCAAGGATCTGCAGCAGATAAAGTTATTATTCAACCACAAGGAGGCGCAGGAATGCCCGGATTAGACGATAGCTTTTATCTAACTGAAAAAGAAGTTGAGTTAATTAAGAAGATCCCAGGAGTTTATGAAGTAACGGGTGCAGCATTTAAGGTTGCCGAGGTTACTAAAGATTCAGAGAGAATTTATACCTTTATAATAGGTTTTGACCCAGATATTCCAATATTCATGGATATTTTAGGAATAGGAATTGAAAGTGGAAGAATGCTTCAAGAAGCAGATGAGAAAAAAGTATTGTTAGGACATAATTATCTTTTAGAAGACAAAGTATTTAAAAAATCTTATCAACTAAATCAAAAAATAAATGTACAAGGAGAAGAATTGACCATTATCGGATTTCTTGAATCCGCAGGTAATCCTCAAGATGATGCACAAATATATGTAACAAATGACTATCTGAAAACGTTATATCCTTCGATAAAAGGATATGGACAAGTTATTGCGAAAGTTGATCTAAAAAATATAGATTCGATAATATTAAAGATAGAAGATGCTATCCGAAGGGAGAGAGATCTAAAAAGAGGGGAAGAAGATTTCTTTGTACAGAGTTTTGATGATTTAATTAAAGCCTACTCCGGGGCTTTAAACGTCGTTATTGGGTTTGTCATACTAATAGCACTAGTCTCGGTTATTGTTTCTTCAATAAACACTTCAAATACTATGATCACATCAGTTTTAGAAAGATATAAAGAAATAGGGATAATGAAATCTATCGGTGCAAAAAACTCTGAGATCCTAGGAATATTCTTATTCGAATCTGCCTTAATAGGATTTGTTGCAGGTTTAATTGGAGTCGGTATTGGAGCAAGTATAAGTTATGCTGGTGGAGAAATATTGGCCTCGCTAGGTTGGAGTTTTTTAAAGCCATTATTTTCTATTTGGTTGTTTGTAGGATGTATTTTATTTGCAACGATAACAGGAGCAGTATCCGGAGTTTTACCAGCAATAAGAGCCTCTAAAATAAATCCAGTGGATGCTTTAAGATATGAGTAATAAGGGAAATTGTCTTTTTTAAATATCAATCAATATTCACTATCTCAAAAAGAACTATCCCCTCTTCATTAAGGTTAAATGGATTAAATCTGAGGCGTCTTCGACTATCTTCAATACATAACTGAGCAGTTGAGATACTACTGCATCTTGTTTACCAATTCTCAATAAATCTTCTCTTGCTTTTTTCTTTATTATAACAATTTTCTCTTGGGCTTCCTTGTCCAGTCCAAAATAAAAATCAAAACTTTTTTCAAGAGCTTCCAAAGCATAATCAAAAATCTTTCGAATTGCAGGAGTTTTTTTTATTTTATTTTGAATATTCGTCCTCCACAATCTATGTATTTCATCTCCAATTCTCTCAAGTTCGATAGCATAAGCAAAGATAATTCTGCTTTGTATAATGTCCGTACAAGACATCTTATTTACCGCTCTCTCAAGCAGAAGACAGAATTTGTTTATTTCTCTATCTCGCTTATGCAACCCTTCCATTGTTTCTATTTCTCTTCCAAATATGTCATCAACTGCAGACTCATAAAAAATGATTAGCATTTGGAAGACTCTCTTGAAAATTTCTTCCAGGTTTGAATACGCACTCCCCCCCACATCCCTAACGATATAACTTTCTTTCTCTTTGGATATTAAGGCATATCCAATATTCTCATTTAGGCTTTCTATGAGAAGTATAGAGATATCCTCTTTTGCCCTTATGTTTATTTCATCTATACCTATAGCATAAAGAGCACTTATTGCAGAACCAACTCCTCTTGACCCTTTTTTGTTGCTAAGATCTATAGAAACTTTTCTTGTTTGGGTTAGTCCTTTATTTGTTAGCACTAAACTTCTTTCTTGTTCCTCTAAATCTACTTCTGAACCGGGTTTATCCAAGTTGTTCTTTCTAACCCAGGAAATTGGCAAAGTCAAGGTGTAGGCCTGATTTGCTTGTTTTATTATCTTTCGTTTCATATTATATTATTTATATAAATTATATAGGAAATATATAAATGTTTCCATGGATGATATCAAGTATGGAAAGAAAAAGCACAACATATATTGATTTTCATCTACATACAGAATATTCCGATGGAATTTCTAGCCCAGAACATCTTGCTAGGGTCGCGGCTATGCAAGAATTAGATATTATTGCAATAACAGACCATGATAAAATGGATGGCTATAAAAGATGTAAGATAGAAGCAGAAAAATGGGGACTGAAAGTAATTCCGGGTGTTGAGATAAGCACAGATAAATATCACATTCTAGGTATAGGAATAAATCCCGATTCTAAAAAGTTTCAAGAATTCCTTGATTATTCGGCACAACAGCAAAAAGCCGTAACTTCTTCCAGAATTCGACTTCTCCAAAAACAAGGCGTTCCAATAAGTCTTGAAAAACTTGTTGGTTTATTCCCAGACTCTCGTTTAGGCAAGATGAATCTTTTGATGGCAATGATGCAAGATCAAGAATGTAGAAGATACTTTTTAGATAAGGGAGAAAAACTAACTGAGGAAGTATATAAGAAATATTTGAAAAATAATCAAGGAAACGAAGAAGTTGTTGATAAGAACACAGCAATAACGCCCTCAAGAGCAATTCAAGAAATTCATGATGCGGGAGGGATAGCTATAATTGCCCATCCATTCAAAGAGATTAAATCCATTGATGAATTAGATATTCTTGTGGAAGAGGGCTTAGACGGATTGGAAATTCAACCAAATTTCAATGGAAGAAACGAGCCATTTGAGACTTATGCCTTATCAAAGAAAATATTAGTAACTTATGGAAGCGATTGGCATGCTGGACTATTCGGAAGAGAAATGTTAAGCGGCAGAAATGGTGGAAAAAATATTCTTTATGAAAATTTAAAGAAAAGGTTGAAGTTATAATTTCTTTTTTAATTAATATTTTGTAACAATATTTTTTCCTTTCGAAATATAAAGCCGTTTCTATTTAATCAACTTCTTTTTCTTCTTAAAAACTCTCCACGCAAAAAAAGCAACTAAAACTACACCAAGTATAATTATATTTCTTAATGTATTAGAATTATCTTTTTTAGTGTGCTCAAAATATTTTGACTCAAAAACTATTTCCTTTTCGATTGTTCTTCTTTCGCCAGTCTTATCGGTATATTCAAGTTCTAAAAGAATCTTTCCATCTTTTGGAACGGCTGTAAAATCTGTTGAAGTATAATCATTTGAATCTAAATCTCCGACGATATTACGATTACCCCCAAGTATTTGAATATTGTCTTGTGAAGGAATTGCAACAACTAGTGATAAAATATCGTTCTGAGCAGTGTTTAAAATCTCCAATATAAACCGATTAGTAGAATAATCATAAGAACGAACAAATACTTGAAAATCTGCCCTAACTTCTTCTATTGTTAGATTATATTTTTGTGAAATTCTAAATGAATCTGTACCTTTTGTAGAATATAACACCTCTAACTCGGCATCCCCATCTAAAGCAGAAGAATCGATTCTAACAGTATAGGGAACAATCCAATTAGAGTTATAACCTCTGCTAAAGGTTCCTGCCTTGAAAGTTTGAATGGGATTAAAGCCGGGATCAAAACTAACCGGATAATTCTCTAATAACTCAAAAGAGATATCGCCACAATCATCGCCAGCAACTCCTGAAACCTGAAATAAAATCTTAACATAGTCCCCTGGAACAGATGGATATGGATCTTGATTTACTAATTGAACATTCAAATCACATTCGGCTAAGACACTTGTTATACCCAAAAAAACAAATAATAACCCTAAAAATATACTCTTTTTCATAAAGAATTTATTCATCCAGCGTTTATAAATGTTTTTACAATAGTCAAAATCAAAAACAACAGGTTTAAAAATGCAAAAAAATGAGAGAAGGCATGGTAAAGAAATGTATATACTGTATGGTACCAGTTGAGGATGACTCCGTAGTTGATATGTGTAGAGGTTGTATGCATAAAGTTTGGGGACCAAAGATGGCTGCAGCAATTGTCTCTTCCATGGAAAAAGAAAAAGAAAAGGGGAATCTCGAACTTGGAAGAGTTAGTGAAACAGTTCGACCAGAAGTAAAAAACAACTTTTCAAAAGACTCGCTAGGAAAGAGCAATTGAAAACCTTTTTAAATCAACTTTATCTTGATTTTATATTAATATGGCAAAGAAAAAAAGCAAAAATATAAGGGCTAAGGGAAAGATTAAGCTTAGTGAATACTTTAAAGAAATAAAGGATGGACAAAAAGTTGCTGTGGTTCAGGAAAAGACAGTATGTAATAATCACCCTGCAAGAATTGTTGGACTTGTCGGAACAGTAGCAGGTAGTCAAGGAACTTATAAAATAGTTGAATTAATGGATGGAAACAAGAAGAAAAGCTTTATAATACATCCAATTCATCTGAAAATATTAAAATGATAAAAGAAAGAACACCAATTACATTAGCAGAAGTTGTATCCTTAGTTGGAGACTCTGAAAGAGCTGAAAAGATTAAAAAATTCTCTAAAGAATTTATAAAAATAAAAGCAGATAAAGCAATAGAACTTAAAAAGAAACTAAAAAACTTAGAATTAATGAAATTAAATGAAGAACATATAGTCAGCTTGATAAATTTTATGCCAAAGGATGCTCAAGACGTTATGAAAGTTCTTGATGGAGTTTCTTTAGACCAAGAAGAAATAAATAAGGTTTTGGAGGCATTGAAGAATTAATATGGAAAAAGAAGAATATGCACTCGTTTTAGATTTTTTACCTTATGGTTATCCTCTTGAAACATTCAGAAACCCTGTTGTTCAAGCTGTTGGAAAGAAAACTTTATCAATATTACACCTAGCCCCTAGAAAAGGAGAGACATTTGAGCCAAAGGAAGAGGTCTATATCGGCGAAGGTAAAAGAGATAAAATTCAATTTATCAAGGGAAAACTACATAGAGAAAAATTAACAGAATCTGCTAAAAATGTTCTTTCAGAAGTAATTGAAAAGTTTGTTTCGGAGAATGAAGCTAAATTCGTAGAGTTCTTTAATAATGCTATGGCAATTAATACAAGATTACACCAATTTGAGCTGTTACCTGGATGTGGAAACAAGCACAGCCAAGCAATATTAATTGAGAGAGATAAAGGACCATTTACTTCTTTGGAAGATATAAAAACCAGAGTACATAATTTACCTGATCCTAAAAAAACAATCGAAAAAAGGTTATTTGAGGAAATAACTGAAATGCAAAGGCATAACCTATTTATAAAATGAGACCAAATGAAAAAGACCCGCATGCGAATATTAGACTAGTTAGAATTTCCGCGAAAGATATTTATGGAAATAAAACAGTTTACCCGGGTTTAACCGAGATTAAAGGCGTATCATGGATGTTTTCAAATGCTATTTGTACAACACTTAAGTTAGATAAGAAAAAAAGAATTGATGAGTTATCTCCTGAGGAAATATCAAGTATCGAAAAGTTTATTGGAAATCCACAAAAGATTCTTTCATTTTTAAAGAACAGAAGAAAAGATATGGAAAGTGGCGAAGACAAGCACCTAGTTGGAGCAGACTTAGACTTGCATAAAGAATTTGATATAAAGGGCATGAAGAAGATGAAGTCTTATAAAGGAGTAAGACATAGTTTAGGACAACCAGTAAGAGGCCAAAGAACAAAATCACACTTTAGAAAAAATAAATCCAAGAGCGGAGGAATAAAGAAAAAAGTTTAAATGGGAGACATAAAGAAGAAAAAGAACAAGTTTAGAAGACCAAGAAAACTGTTCGATAAAGCGAGAATTGAAGCTGAAAATAAGCTTGTTTTAGAGTATGGTTTGAAGAATAAGAAGGAGATCTGGAAAGCAGAATCAGAAGTATCAAAAATTAGAAGAAGAGCAAAGTCACTTATTCCTAAAACAGATGAAGAAAGAAAATCTTTTTTTGAAAAATTAAATAAGATGGGATTAAAAGTAAAAAATACTGCAGACGCATTAGCTTTAACAAAAGATGATATTCTTGGAAGAAGACTTCAAACGATTGTATTCAAAAAGAAATTAGTTAATAGTGCTAAAGAAGCAAGGCAAATGATTGTTCACAAAAAAATTGCAGTTGAAGGTAAAATTGTTAATATTCCTTCTTTCTTTGTAAGTTCTGCCAAGGAAGGCAAAGTAACACTAGATAGTGCGGAGGTAAGAGATTATGATTAAAAATGAAGCAAAACATATCGGAATAATATCTATCTATGGTAGTTTTAATAATACAATCGCACAAATTACAGATTTGGCTGGAAATACAATTGCTAGAGTTTCTGGTGGCCAGGTTACAAAACATAATCGTCTAAAAGCTAACCCTACAATAGGTATGTTTATGGCTAAGAAATTGAAAGAGATGGTTAAGGATTATGAAATAGATTCCTTATATGTAAGAATAAAAGGTCAAACAGGAAGTACAGGACCAGGCCCTGGTGGAAACGCGATAGTTAGAACACTTGCAAAGGAAGGATTCAAAGTTTTGAGTATCGCAGAAATAACAGCAATTCCTAGAGGAGGCCCAAAGAAGAAGGGCGGAAGAAGAGGAAGAAGAGTATAAGTTTAAATAAGCTAAATAAATAAAAATAAAATGGAAAAAGTTTTAAAAAACAAAAATAAAGAAGTATTGGTTTCCCAACTGGATGTAAGTTTAGCTAATGCTTTAAGAAGAACTATAAATGAATTAAACACCTTAGCTATTCGAGAAGTAGACATTTATAGAAATGATTCATCTTTTTCTGATGAGATACTAGCCCATAGAATAGGACTTATACCTTTACAAAATGAAAAAATAAAAGAAGGAGATGTAATTGAATTGAAATTAAAAGTTGAAAGTACTGTGGATGGATTTGATGTTTTATCCGGTTCACTTGGAGAGAGTATTTGTATTCAAGAACTGCCTATAATAAGACTAAATAAAGGCCAAGGTGTAGAAGTTATTGCAAGAGCTTCGTTAGGGACTGGAAAAGAACATGCAAGGCATATACCTGGATTAGTTTATTACTATCATTTAAACAAAATAAGTATAAAACCAGAAGGTAAGAAAAATAGCCAACCTGCCGAAAGCCATCCAGAAGTTTTCGAGTTTGACAAGGAATTAAAAGTTAAAAATGAATGGGCTTGTAATTTTGATTTAGAAGACTTAAATGTTCCAGGCGTAGAAATTAGTCCTACTGAAAAACTAGTCTATGTTATTGAAAGTTGGGGTGGAATGAGTTGTTCTGAAATAATTACAGAGAGTGCAAAAGCTCTTGAAAAGAACTTAGAAGAAGTTAAGAAAGCATTGAAGTAATTTTAATGTATACATTCTGAAATATCTATTGTTTAAAATAAATATTAGTTTTCTAAGTTAAAAATATTTTTCTTACTCCGATAGATTTATAATAGTTTTTCTAATAAAATAATAATCTTGGGGAAATGCCGGAGTGGTCAAACGGGCTAGGTTAAGGACCTAGTAGCGTAAGCTTACGGGGGTTCGAGTCCTCCTTTCCCCATTTAATCAAAACAAAAGCTTTTTAAATGAAGTTTATTGAGAATGATTACCTGCGAGCTCACGCGTTGAGTAGGTCTTGAAAAAGACTTCTATCGCATTAAAGAATATGAATAAAATAATAAGCAAAACAAAAATTGAATCTAGATCTTCTAAGAAGACTAATAAAATATTAGCTGAGGCAATAACATTAATAAAGAAAAATAATGCTGAGTTCGCTAAACAATTAGCTATGCCCCTTAAAAAATGGGCAGAATTAAACTTAGACCAAATAGACAGAATGACTAAAGATGGTGAAGCTATTTTTATCCCCGGTAAAATTTTAAGCACTGGAAGTATTTCAAAAAAATTAAAGATTGTTGCTTGGAAATCTTCTGAGAAAGCATTAGAAAAAATGAAAGAAGCAAAGATTGATTTTGTCACTGTGACAGAAGAGATTAAAAAGAATCCTGAACTAAAAAATTTGAGGCTTATAAGATGAAGATATATATTGACGCAACTGAAATGCAATTAGGAAGATTAGGGAGCTTTGTTGTTAAAAAAGCTCTACTTGGAGACGAAGTTTTTGTATTAAATTCTGAAAAAGCAATTATCTCAGGAAATAGAGCAGATACTCTAACCGAAATTACTGCTTTAAGAAATAAAGGAGGTAACAGTTTGAAAGGTCCAAAAGTATCAAGATCGCCAGAAAAATTACTAAAGAGACTTATTAGAGGCATGTTACCATGGGATAGACAAAGAGGAAGATATGCTTACAAAAGAATAAAATGTTATCAAAGCGGAGAATTTGATGCATCTAAAGTAGAATTAACAAAAATTAAGATCAGATTACCTAAAAAGTATATGGAATTAAAGGAGATCTCAAGATTAATATGAGCATATTACCTAAGACAATAGTCATTTCTAGTAAAAGAAAGACAGCGATAGGTAAAGCAACAATAAGAGAAGGCAATGGAAAGATACTAATAAATAAAAAAGATATTGATTCATTCCCAAAGCTTCAGCAATTAGAATTACAAGAACCTCTTTTAATCGCTGAAAGTATACTTGGTAAAGCAAATTATGATATTAGCATTAATGTTAAGGGCGGTGGCCTTTCTTCCCAAGTAGAAGCTGCAAGACTAGCAATCGCAAGAGCAATAGTAGCATTTACTAAGAGCGATGAGCTAAAAAGAGCATTTGTAATATACGATAGAAATATGATTGTTGCAGATACTAGAAGAAAAGAAGCCTATAAGCCTGGAGATTCCAAGGCTAGAGCGAATAGACAGACATCTTATAGATAATCCTAGAATTTATTTAGTGGTGGAAGTATTTATTTAACCATTTTTAGAATGTTTCTTTCTCTAAACTATAGGTTTTTTATTAGATATATTGTAACTATTCTGTAGTTACAAAAACGATAGCTTTAAATAATTGGTTAGCTTTAGCTTATTATGAAAAATTTGGATGATTTAACTATTTGTAACATTGCTGAACAGGCATTTGCTAGCAGAGGCTATGAAAATCTTAAAGCAACTGTAGATGATGGAATGGTAAGCTTAAAACTAAGAGATAAAGCTAGTTTTGTATATGGCGAATCACCCTTAATTGGATTTGAGATATTACCTGAAGGCATTATGAGAGTAAATGATGTGTGGGTCTTGCCTCCATTTCCACAAAGACAAGGAATAGGTAATACGTGGGTTAATGGTTGCCTTAAAGATATTGCTGAGAAAGTTAATGCCAGAAAAATGATTGCTTACTCATTATACACCGATTGCTCTGAAAAATTCTGGAAAAATCTTGATGGATGGCAAGAAGAGGAGGATCATATGCATTCATATGATGTTAGAAAATGAAGAAAGTTTATTTTAGTCACAGTAATATCACCGGACAATACTTTTTTAGTGAATACCCGTTAAATAAGATTGAACACCGAAAAGAATTCAAGGACTATGACTCATTAATCTCTTTTTTAGAGTGTTCAGATATAGATCCCTTAAGAAAAAGAAATAACCTTCAGATGATCTTGTCCGGATTTGATAATTCTTCATTAGATCGTATTAAAGGGGATATTCATGCGAGAAAGTTTAAGTCAAATAATTTTGTAGAAGAATAGGTTTATTATCCCCGGATAATGTTGTTTCTTAGTAGTAGTTACATAATAGAAAGGTTTAAATAACATTAAACATTAGTCTAATTATGAGAATTTTAAAACGGGAATTGATGGAAGATATAGGTCAGGCAAGAGATAGATTAGATGAATCTAAAATTCCTCAGTTCACACAAGAAGTTTTTAGAACAATGGAAGAGCAATGTATGGAAAATGCTAGCCTTCAAGATGAGGACAATGCATTAAGAAGAGAAGAAGTTTTAAAAGATTTTAAAGAAGGGTGGAAATATGGTCTAAACGAATTTAAAGAAGATTTAGATTTAATCTACCTTACAGAACTTGCAGGAAGAGTAGAGCCAGAACTAAAAGACCCGGGTAAAAGCTATTTAGATATACGAAAAGATATGAGAATGTTTAGAGGAGGTTATGTCCCTCCAGCAGATAGAACCAGGATTATGATTCACCTAGAAAGAATGCTTGAAGTTTCTAAGGAACTAAAAGATTCACCACTAGAAAGAGCATTGTTTGAATATTTTCATCTAATCAGAATCCAACCATTTTTTAATGGGAATAAACGAACTGCAAATATTGTAATGAATAGTAGACTTAAATCTTCTGGATACTTGCCTTTATGCATATCGGATAAAAAAGTTCCAGAATTTGAAAGCTATCTTGTAGGAGCAATAGATGGCTTTAAAGATATAGGATCTAAAGATGGGGATGTTTTAAGACCTTATCAAAATCCAGATTTTAGACAATTGCAATTTTATGATTTTCTTGGTAGAAAGGAACTTTGCGGTCTTAGATGTGCCGAAAACCAGATGCAAGGATTGAATAAATATGAAATTTCGGCAGGAAGTATCGATCGTTCAGCTATGTATTCGTTAAAGCATCAGTTAAATTCGTATTTCTCTGCAAAAAATCTACCTCACATGGTTAAGATAAGTAAGGACAAAAAAAGGTTAGATATAACTGGCGAGATACCATTTAGAACCTTAAACCAAATTGTGTCAAAAGTAAAATGCAAGGGCATGGCTATTTCCTTGAAAGAATAAAACTACTTTTTTGAACCTATTTTCCTTTGTACAGCATAAAATATTTCCGGAGAGATTAGAGGTTTATGCTCGCTTTTATAAATTTGGCCATTGAACTTTATCTCCCCGAGATAGGTCCGATTTTTTAACACTTTCTTCAAACCATTTAAAGACAGCCCAAATTTCTTAGATAACTTATTTAGAGAAATCTCATTTTCTAAATATTCCTTAAATACGGAATGAACCCTGGAAGCATCCTCGTTTTCCACTAATTTTTTATTTATTAAAGAATAACCTAATGC
>CAZKBE010000014.1:0-281 GCA_964551115.1 Candidatus Woesearchaeota archaeon | reverse complement strand
TAATGCTACTCTAGACATTACTTCCCCCCTCTTTGCCTTTTCAACCATCCCCGCTTTTTGTTTACTTCCTATTTTTTGTCCGTGTCTTCTAAATGTCTCTAAGACTCTCCAATCTAATTTTTCATGGATATAGAATGTAAATCTATCTTCTTCATCCGGTGCAAAAAAATTACATATTTGACATAGAGGAAAGTTAAATTTTGTAACCTCTTTCTTATCCCGATATCCACATTTCTCACAAGCCATAAATAAGTAACATTAAATCGTATTTTAAATTTATG
>CAZKBE010000013.1:0-21203 GCA_964551115.1 Candidatus Woesearchaeota archaeon | reverse complement strand
TAATTAAGAGTATGCAAACCAAATATTTAATCAAAGGAGAAATGGAAACAAGAATTTACAATAACATGATGAAGAGTTATTCAAGAAGATTAACCGAAGTTGAAGAAGAGTTAGTATATTTAGAAGCTCAGGATTTCTTAAAAAAGAGAGGACAGAGATTATAAAAGCTTAAAAAGTGTTAATTATTTAAACAAATATGACAAAAAAAGAGGAACCTATAGTAAACCCTTGGGAAGTTAAGGGAGAAATAGACTATGATAAACTTATAGACAAATTTGGCATTTCTAAACTAGACAAAAAGACATTAGACCGTATAGAAAAACACACAAAAGAAATGCATTTCATGTTAAAAAGAAAGGTATTTTTTGGACACAGAGATTTGAATTGGTTACTAGACGAACATGAAAAAGGGAATAAATTCTTTATTTATACTGGAAGAGGACCATCAGGACCAATTCATTTAGGTCATTTAGGAACATGGTTATTTACCAAATGGCTTCAAGATAAATTTGATGTAGAATTATGGTTTCAATTTACAGATGATGAAAAATTTCTATTTAAAGATAAAAGTTTTGATGAAATCCAAAAATGGACAAAAGAAAACATGCTGGATTTAATAGCATTAGGTTTCAACCCAAAAAAAACCCACTTTATTGTAGATACCTGGCATGCAAATTTACTCTACCCTGAAGCGATAAAATTCGCTAAAAAGATAAATTTCTCTACCCTTAAGTCTGCATTTGGTTTTACAAATGAGAATAACATTGGAGAAATATTTTATACTAGTATGCAAGCTGTTCCAGCAATTATTCCTTCGGTTTTAAAGAAGAAAAATATTCCTTGTTTAATACCTCTTGCAGTAGATCAAGATCCACATTTTAGAGTGGCAAGAGACGTTTATCCAAAATTAGGATTTTATAAACCTGCAATAATTCATGGCGTATTTCTACCACCATTACAGGGAATAAGTGGAAAAATGGGAAGTAGTGATAATGGAGATACGGCCATATATACCACAGATTCTCCTTCAGAAGTAAAAAAGAAAATAAATAAATATGCATTTTCTGGCGGAAGAGATACAGTAGAAGAACATAGAAAACTTGGTGGAAATCCAGACATAGATATCTCATTTCAATACCTAAGAATGTTCTTTGAACCAGATGATAAAAAACTAGAAGATATAGAAAGAAAATATAAAAAAGGGGAGATATTATCTGGAGAGTTAAAAGCAATTTTAATTGATAAAATCAACTTATTCTTAAAAGAACATCAAAGAAAAAGAGAAGAAGCAAAGAATAAAATTCAAGACTTTTTATACAAAGAATAAGTATAAAGAAATAGTATTTTTAAAGACAATAATCCTTTTAACAGTCAAAAAATTGATTAGGATATGGCTAAAGCAGAAACTCTTTATAGCTTATTCCCCGAACATAGTAGGGAAACAATTGATTCGTTAATCGGAGATCCAGAATTTGAAAAACAAATACCTAAATTAATAATAGAAAAACTAGAAAAAACAACCGAAAAAATATTGCCAATAGATTCAAACTTACTACCCTTATTCTTTTCAAGAGCAAATTTTGCAGAAACGGAAGAAGCGTATAAAATGGCAAACCTATTTAGTAAGTATCTATCTCATCAAAAAAGATTCTTACCTTTAGCTATAGATTATTTAAGTGAAATAGAGTTATTAAAGTATAAACACCAACTAACTGAAAAAAAATACTGTCTAGAAGGAGAAGATTTTGCATCAAGATGTCTTTTTTCATTATCATTATTTTACGCAGGACTAGATAGATTACATAAAAAAGGAGCACCCCACCCAGGGTTTTATAGAGAAATGGGTAAAAGGACCTTTACCAGTATAGGTGAAGAAAACATTGCAGATAACTTTGAGAACTGGGAAAATTTTATAAGAGAGAAAGCTTTTAAGTAAAGAATATCTAAAAGATTAAAATAAAAAGAAAAAACCCTTAATCAAGGGTTATTACTTTAAATCCAAGACCTTTCTTTTCCCAGATAGCTTCTGGAAATCTTTTGTGAAGATCTCTAAATACATCATCAGATCTTCTGGCAAGATCGTAATTCATCACATCGTATTTAACACAAATTTCTATCTCCATTTTTACACCTCCTAAGAATATAAGTTAAAAGTTGTTTATATAAACAGACACAAATTGAAAAGATATTTTTCTAAATAATCATACTTATAAAGCGTTTCACTATAAAGTTAAATGTATCTAAAATGAAGTTACTTGATGTCTTTAACCAATAGTAATTATTCTAATTCTGAGATAGAAAGGCAATATTTATCAAGATAAGTAACAGACTCTCCAGGATATAATATTGTATCTTGTTTATGTATAAGCCGATTCTGCCTAACATAAATATTATCATTAGAATCTTGTTGTTTCAAACAGATTTTTGTTGGACCATTAAGACCAATATCTCTAAGTACGACTCCAGGCAATAAATCTTGGCCTTGATCTAATAGTCTTATAATTCCTTGTTTTCTTGAAATTCTTCCATCTTTTAAGGGTATCGAGACTATATTCTCTTTTGTAGGTCTTCCATAAAGGAGTTCTCCACCACGAGAAATAGTCTGTCTACTTAGAGTTTCATATCTTTGTTCACCAGTTAGTTGTCCTTTTTCATCTACACCAAACTCGCTAGTTAGAGGACTCTCTAAATCTAAAAGTTCAACTAAATAACTTGAGGGTATTCTTTTTTTCATAGATAAAATACTAGTCTAAGCTTTTTAAACCTTTCGTTTTGTATACACTAAAGAGTAGTTAAAAAACATTTTATGATACAATAAATTGCTATTTCTTTACCTTTTCAATCTTTTTAGAATCGGAAAGCTTGTAAATTCTTTGAATATTGAGCTTATATTTCTTAAAAGTCCCATTTTTTATTGCTTTTTTAGCTTCCTTAACAAGATTCTGTAGATAATACAAATTATGAAAAGAAGCTAATCTAAAACCTACAGCTTCTTGCTGCTTTAATTGATACCTTATATAAGCCTTAGTATAATTTTTACAAACAAAACAGTTACAATTCTCATCCAGAGGTTTTTTATCTTCCAAATATTTATTTTGCATTAACCTTAGTCTTCCCTTGCTAGTAAATATTGTTCCATGCCTTGCACATTTGGTAGGAAAACGAGAATCAAACATATCAACACCTAATGAAATGGCTTCTAAAATCTCTGGAGGATTCCCCGCCCCCATTAGATAACATGGCTTATCTTCCCCAATTATCTTTTTATGAACCTTAATCATCTCCATCTCTTGTTCTTCTGTTTCTCCAAGAGCTAAACCTCCTACCGAATAACCATCAAAATCAAAATCCTTTAACTCTTTTGCAGATTTCTCTCTAAGATCCTTATAAACCCCTCCCTGTGTTATTCCCCAAAGTAATTGTCTTTTCTTTTTTGGAAGATCTTTTTGTAAATTATCGTGTTCTTTTTTACACCTCTTTGCCCATAAAGTTGTTTGTTCTACAGCTAATCTAATCTGGTCCTTAGAATGATCCATTAAAGGCATAGTATCCAAACACATAGCTATTTCAGAATCGATATCTAGTTGAATTTGCATATCTTTCTCAGGAGTAATAAAGACTTTTCGATCTTCAAATGGATTCCTGAACCAAACACCTTCTTCACTGGATTTTATATATAAAGAAGGAGAATACATCTGAAAGCCACCAGAATCTGTTACATTAATGCCTTTCCAATTCATAAAATCTCCTATTCCGCCCATTTTTTTTATTAATTTTTCTCCTGGACGAAGATGTAATATTAAAGTATTGGAAATAATTGCCTTAGCACCCATTTCCTTTAAGTCAAGCGAAGAAATGTGTTTTACAGAAGCTTTTGTAGCTACAGGCATGAAAAAAGGAGTTTCGATCTTACCTTTTTTTGTTTGAATTATCCCTATTCTTGCTTTTGTATTTTTATCTTTTTTAAGAACTTTAAAACATGAAATCTTTTTCATAAGACTACTTACCTAAAGATCGTTTTAAATGTTTGTTTTGATAAATATCTAATAATCAATCCAAAAATAAAATAAATTGAGATTATTCGGACAATATCTTCAACAATAAAGCCATTCGAATATATAATCCATTTGAAGATTGCCTAAAATAAGCAACCCTTGAATCACTTATCTCTGTTTCATTATCCAAAGAAATTTCTTCAACGTGCGGCAAAGGATGTAAAACTCTTGCAGTTTTTTTCATCTTTTCAAGATTTTCCAAATTCATTATATATTTACCTTTAGCATTCTCATAATCTTGCGCAGAAATTCTTTCTTTTTGAATACGAGTCATATAGATAATATCCGCTAAAGGTAAAACTTTTTGTAAATTTGCTTCTTCCTTAAAAAGAACACTATGCCTAGCTAAATAATCTTTTATATCCTGTTTCATCATTAAGTTTTCTGGTGAAACAAAAGTAATCTCTATCCCCTTAAATTTTCCAAGCAAATAACAAAGAGATCTAACCGTTCTACCAGAAGCTAAATCTCCAACCATTGCAATTTTAAAATTTTCAATTCGCCCCAATTCTTTTTTAATTGTATACAAGTCTAAAAGCGCCTGAGTAGGATGTTGACCTTTACCATCTCCCGCATTTATAACTGGAACAGAACTCACACTTGATGCAATCTTTGAACTTCCTTCTTCAAAATGTCTTAAAACAATTACGTCTGCATAATTACTTACAACCCTAATAGTATCCTCTAAACTTTCTCCCTTTGAAACACTTGAAAAATCTTTCGCATTTTCTGTTCCAATAACATTTCCCCCTAACTTCAGAATAGCACTTTCAAAACTAAATCTTGTTCTAGTGCTGGGTTCATAAAACAACGCAGCCAGAATCTTCCCATTTAGTTTATTAGAATAATCTAGGGGACTTTCCTCAATTTTCTTAGCTAATTCAAACAATTCTTCTATATCTTGCCTAGTTAATTGTTGAATTTCAGAGAGATGTTTACCTGGCATATAATAAAAAGTCTTCTAGAATTTAAAAACCTATTTAAAGTTGTTAAGAAATGTTTAAATAGATAAAATCTATAAAAAATCTATGAGATTAAATGCAAAAAAAGTAGGGATTGTGACAGGTTTATGTATTCTTTTAACAATAATCTATTTTTTGTCCAATTCATTTAATACAATTACAGGAAATGCAATATACTTCCAAGGTAATGGGTCAATAGAAAACCCATATATAATTACAAACTGTACACAATTGCAAGCCATAAATCAAAACCTAACTAGCCATTATATATTAAATAATAGCATTAATATGTCTGCTCAGGGCTGTGAACAATTTCAACAAGGAAGAGGTTTTGAACCTATTGGAAATTCTTCTAGCGTAATTAAGTATATCAATGAGATAACAGATTCTTTTCAGGGCGGATCGTTAGAAGGAAGAGGACATTCTATTTATAACCTATTCATAAATAGAACTAATGAATCTTATATCGGACTTTTTAGTCACATGTATGAATCAAATATTTCTAACCTAAGTATAATCAATTCAAGAATCTATGGTGGAAATTTTACTGGATGTATTTCGGGATATACTGGATCGGGAAACTTAAAAAATATCTCTTGTAAAGGTATTTTAGAAAATAATTTAGAAGGAGCCATAGGCGGAATCACAGGAGTATCTATGGGAACCACATTAAATAAAACTTATTTCAATGGTTCAATTTTAAGTAAAAAGAACAATACATATATGGGAGGTATTTCAGGTATAACTTCCTTTGGAAGTTCAATTGATAATTCCTCTTCAGAGGGGTATTTAAATGGATTAGGCATTATTGGAGGACTAACAGGGATGTTAGCCTTGGGGTTGACTGAAAATTCTTTCTCTAAAGCAAATATTTCTACAAATCAGATTGCTGGAGGAATAATCGGTATAGGCCTTCTAAGCGGGATTTTAAACTCCCATTATATTGGAAATAATATTCAAGGAGAAACTAAAGGCGGTTTAATCGGAATGGTAACATACACCGTAATTAACAATTCTTTTTATAACTATAATCTCTCACTACTTAATGGAGAAAAGAGAATTACCCTTGGAGCACTCTATGAAGAACAATTTAATGAATGGTTAACTAATAATAAATATCTAAACATTAGCAAATATCTATCAAAAAATGGCGAACAATACCTAATCAATAATGTTTCTGATTTAAAACAATTATTAGCATTTGGGCAAGATAATTCATCAAACTTTAAACTAATGCAAAACATTAATCTAATTAACGAATCTAACTTTTATATACCTTATTTTTCAGGAAAATTTGACGGAAACGGAAAAACTATGGGTAATTTAAGTATCAATCTTTCTTCTTTTTCAAATATTGCTTTATTTGGAATTCTATGGGGCAATCTAACTAATCTAGGCCTCGAGAATATATCTATTAAAGGTAATAATAATTTAGGAGCATTTTGTTCAGAAAATCTAGGAGAGATATCAAATGTTTATTCAACCGGTAAAATCCAAGGAAATGACTCTATAGGAGGGATATGTGGAAATAATTATGAAATGATAATCAACGCATATTCTTTAGTGAATATAACTGGAATAAATAAAACAGGAGGAATAGTGGGCGTAGATTCATACGGCCTATTAAATACATTCTATAATAATGAAACTTCAATAGGCCTAACAAATACTTATGGAACTTCAAAAACAACGTCTCAAATGAAATCCTCTCAAACATACAACGGATGGAATTTTATTAATATTTGGGGTATGCAAGAAAATAGTTCATATCCTTATCTTGGCAATCCTGGAATTTTAGACAATCTTCCTGCAGAGATTATATCAAATAGTTATATAAGAGATTCTAACTCTGCCTATATTATCTTTAATACTAGTAAATTGACAAATGCCTCCTTAAAATGGGGAGAGAATTTAAATCTATCCAATATTAGTATTTCCCCGGAGTATCTTAGCGAACAAGAAATTTATTTGTCTAATTTAACTTCAAGTAAAACTTACTATTACAATTTAACGGTATGTACAATGTCTGGAAATTGTACAAGCATAGGGCCATTAAATTTTACAACATTAACATACACTCAATCGCCAGGTACTCCGAGTGGAACAACTCCTACAGGGTCAACAGTATTCAGACCAACAGAGGCCCAAGTAGAGCAGGGATTTACAAGAACACTAAATATAGGAGACCAGATAGAGTTTAGGATCTTAAATGAAACTCATTTAATAACGTTAGAAAATTATACAAACATGACTAGCACGATAAATATATCTTCAGACCCACAAACAATAACATTAAATTTAGGAGAGAATTTAGATGTAGACTTAAATGCAGATCAAATAAATGACCTTAATGTTAGATTAGAGAGTATAATTGTAAACTCTGGGGCCAGAATAACTATTTACAAAATAAATGAAACTCAAAATGTAGCAGGTACATCACAAGACTTGCCTCCTCAAGACTTAATCTCACCTTCAGGGGATCAACAAACATCTACACCCTTAGTAGAAGAAGATGAAGACAATCGAATATTATACTATGTTATATTTGGCACACTAGGAATATTAATATTAGCTATGATAATAACAATCGTTGCTATAAACTTAAACACAAACAATAAAAAAGTTATAAAGGTTATAAATCCGCCACTAAATGTAATTCAAAAACAAAACGAACCTCAGATAAAAAGCCCTCTTTCACCCCTACAAACAAATCCACTGATAATAAAAGTAAGATCCTTACTCGACGAAAGTTTAACAACCCTAGATTCAGGTAATAGGGAACTAGCGATTGAAAAATATAACCAAGCAAAAAGGATCTTTGAAACAAATAAACTTTCTGATCCCGATACAGTCAATAAATTTTATACAATTTCAACAGCACTAGACGGATTCAAATGATTATTCTATATCTAATACCTTTATCTTAAAAATTAATTTTTTTCCTGCAAGAGGATGATTCATATCTAAAGTAACTTCAGTATCAGAGACATCAGAAATTGGAACTGGAATTTGTTCTCCTTCTGGAGAATGTAAGGCTAAAACCATACCCTTTTCAGGTTTAATTTCTGGAGGAAGAGCATCTCGAGGAATTTTTTGGACCATTAATTCATTTCTTTCGCCATATGCATCAGCAGGCCCAATAACGATCTCTTTTTCGTCTCCTTTTTCCATTCCCATCACTCCTCTCTCAAAACCTGGAATAACCTGATTTATTCCAACAGTAAACTCAAGTGGATGACTATGATCCCCATGTTTAGAACTATCAAAAACCGTTCCATCTTCTAGCCTACCTTCGTAGTCTAATTTAACCTTGTTTCCGTTTTGTATTCCCATTTTAAACTTACTTTTCTCAAATAAAGATCATTTAAAAACCTACCTAAACGCCAGCTAATTTCATCTTATCGAGTAACCATTCAGAAAACTCAATAGTTCGATCATCCGCAGTCTTTAAATTTGCAGAACATAGACCACAAGGAGTAAGGATCTGTCTAGCATCGTCAGGTGCTTCTTCTGTTCTCCTTTTAGCAATCTTTTTAGCAATATCTGGGAAATTAGACCTTAAGCCTCCGCCAGCACCACAACATAAAGAATCTTCTCGGTTATGGATCATTTCTTTTAACTCTCCACCAAATAACTTAATTATTTCTCTTGGTTCATTATATATCCCTGAAAATCTTCCAAGATGACAAGGATCGTGATAAGTTACAAGATCTTTATCTAATTCTCTCTTAAATTTTCGCTTCCTTAATTCTCTAAGGATAGTTTGTAATGCAAATTCAACTTCGATATCCCAGCCACGAATTAAATGAGGAAATTCATTTTTAAACATATTATAACAGCCCGGACAAGGAGTTATTATCTTAGTAACATTATGCTCTTTAAAAATCTTCAAACTTTGCTCGGCCAATTTTCGAGCATCTTTTTTATAACCCGCATTATAAACAGGGCTTCCACAACAAACCTCTTCAGGAATCATCATAAAATCAATTCCGAGTATATTAAATATTTCCTTATAATTCTCTAGTTCATTTTCCATACCATAACGTAACATACACCCAGGATAATAAAGAGTATTTACTCCAATTTTTTTAAAAAAGCTAAGTATTCCCATATTAAATTTAAAGATTAAGAGGATATAAAGTTTTCTAATCCAATATTTCCTTTAATTTCTTTTCTTTCTTTTTATCAAGTTTAGGGATATCTACAATTACATTTACAAATAAATCTCCACGGGAACGAGAATTAACCATAGGCATACCTTGACCAGCTAAACGAAAATGAGTATGGCTCTGAGTTCCTGCAGGTATTTTAATCTTTAACTTCTTATCAATAGCTGAAATATCTATCTTTCCCCCAGAAATAGCAGTAATCAAATCTATCTTTTTATCACAAAATAAATCAGAATCTTCACGTTTAAACACTGTATGTGTTTTAATATGAACTACTATATACAAATCTCCTGAAGGAGCATTTCTACCTAAATGTCCTTTGCCAGGAATCTTAAGATACTGTCCGTGACTAATTCCTTTAGGAATATTAATATCAATTTTTTGTCTTTCTTTTACTTTCCCCTGCCCATGACATATATCACAAACTTTAGAAATGATTTTTCCTCTTCCCTTACATTCTCTACAAGGGGAAACAGAAACATATTGGGTATAACCTTGTCTCTTTATGGTTTTAACTTTGCCAGAACCTTGACAGGTACTACACTCTTTCATATTTTTAGATTCTGCACCCTTGCCATCGCAATTTTTACAAACCTGTTGAATATCTAATTCAATTTCTTTTTTTATACCTGAAAAAGCTTCTTCAAGGCTAATTTCCATATCAAATCGTAAATCTTCTCCTTCCTCATAGTCTTCTGAATCTTCATCTCTTCCAGAAAACATGTTAAATAAATCTCCAAAACCTCCACCACCAAAAAGATCATCAAAATTAAAATTCTGATTTCTATAATTTCTTAAGTCATCCTGATTAAAGGCAGAATTCCCATGTTGATCATATTGTTTCTTTTTTTCATCATTACCAAGTACCTGAAAAGCTTCATTCATTTCTTTGAATTTCTCCTCGGCTTCTTTATTACCTGGATTAACATCTGGATGATACTTACGAGCTAATTGTCTGAAAGCTTTCTTAATTTCATCAGGAGATGCACTCTTTTCAACCCCAAGTATTTTATAATAATCTTTATGTGCCATAATATCTCTAACCCAAGAATACTTTTAAATCTTACTTTTCGTCCTTAACTTCATACTCTGCATCAATAGCTTCGTCTTTTCCTTTATCTGATTTAGAACCTTCTTTTCCAACCTCTTGTCCAGATTTTGCTTGTTCTTCTTGAGCTTTCTTTGCAGCATCTTCATACATCTTTGTTCCAATTTCTTGCATTACTTTCTCTAAATTTTCTTTTTCTTGTTTTATCTTTTCAATATTTGTTCCAGATAAAGCTTCTTTGGTATCCTTAAGTGCTTTTTCTACATTTTGCTTAACAGACTTATCTACTTTATCTCCTAATTCAGATAAAGTCTTCTCAAAACTGTAAACTAATGAATCGGTAGTATTTCTTAATTCAATTTCTTCTTTCTTCTTTTTGTCTTCTGCTTCATGTTCTTTTGCTGCTTCCATCATCTTCTTTACATCCTCTTCAGATAATTTAGATGAGGCAGTGATAGTCATCTTTTGTTCTTTTCCAGTACCCATATCTTTTGCAGAAACATTCAAAATTCCATTTGCATCAATGTCGAATGTAACTTCAATTTGAGGAACACCCCTAGGTGCAGGAGGGATTCCCATTAAATTGAAATTGCCTAAACTTACATTATCCTTAGCCATTGTTCTCTCACCTTGCAAAACATGAATTGTAACTGCATTTTGAAAATCTGCAGCAGTAGAAAATGTTTGACTCTTCTTAGTTGGAATTGTTGTATTTCTATCAATTAAAGAAGTCATAACTTCGCCCAAAGTCTCAATACCCAAAGTTAATGGAGTAACATCAAGTAAGATCATATCAGTTATATCTCCTGCAAGTATTCCTCCTTGGATAGCTGCACCCATCGCAACACACTCCATAGGATCTACAACACTTTCTAATTTTTTATCAACTTTTTCTTCAATAAATTTTCTAACAGAAGGCATTCTTGTAGGGCCACCAACCAAAATAACCTTATCTATATCTTCTCTCTTCAATTTTGCATCTTTTAATGCCTGTTCAACTGGATGTATACATCTTTTTATTAAAGGCTCTACTAATTGTTCTAATTTTGCCCTAGAGATTTTTAAAAGTAAATGTTTTGGACCTTGAGAGGTAGCAGTTATATAAGGTAAATTGATCTCTGTTTCTAAAACAGTAGAAAGTTCTATTTTTGCTTTTTCTGCAGCCTCTCTAACTCTTTGCATTGCAGAGGCATCTCCGCTCAAATCGACTACGTCTGTTTTCTTAAACTCTTCCAAAATCCATTTGATTATGTTTTCATCCATATCTGTACCGCCTAATTGGGTATCACCAGAAGTTGCTAAAACATTAAAAGTTCCTTGATCAAATTCCATAATTGTTACATCAAGAGTTCCACCACCCAAATCAAAAACCAAAATCTTATGTTGTTCATTTTGCTTATCTATTCCATAAGCCATAGAAGCAGCAGTAGGTTCATTCACAAGTCTAACAACCTCCAACCCTGCGATTTTACCCGCATCTTTAGTAGCTGTTCTTTGATTATCATTAAAATAAGCTGGAACAGTTATAACAACCTTATTAACTGATTCACCTAAAAATGCTTCAGCATCTCTTTTTATCTTTTGTAAAATGTGTGCAGAAATTTGTTGAGGAGTATATTCCTTGCCGTGAATATGATATTTAAAATCTGTACCAATCTTTCTTTTAGCCTTCATAATTGTTCCTTCAGGATTAGAAACAGCTTGTCTCTTTGCAGGTTCACCAATGAGTAATTGACCTTCTTTAGTAAAAGCAACAACGGAAGGAAACATCTTACCTGCAACAGTTGCACCTTCAGCAGAAGGAATTATAGTTGGTCTACCACCAATAACAACAGCAGCCTGGCTATTACTTGTTCCTAAATCGATACCAATAATTTTTTCTTTTGCCATATTATTCTTTTTTCTCCACACTATTTAAAGCTTGATGTTTTGCAACTTTTACTTTAGAAGGCCTAATTACTTTCGAACAAAAAACATAACCCTTTTGAATTTCTTCAATTACCTCGTTTTCATCCCTATCAGAAAGTTCATTACATAGAACCTCATGGAAATTAGGATCTAGCTTATTACCTAGTGCTTCAATTTTCTTTAAACCATGCTTCTCAAGCAACTGAACAAATTTCTTATGTAATCTCTCTAAACCTTCATGATTGGATTTATTTTCTACGGACTTTAAAGAAGCATCGAAATCATCTAAAATGATTACAAGCTCCTTAACTAAATTTTCATTTGCAAGCCGAATAATTTGTTCTTTCTCCTTATTCATTTGCTTTCTAAAATTATCAAAATCTGCATGGAGATAACCTATATCTTTTAATCTCTCTTCTGCTAGCTTTTTAGTCTCTGCAAGTTGTTTCTCTAACTGTAGGGTTATATCTTCGATATCCGAAGCTCCCTTGCAAAGTTCTGCTGAAAGATCAAAGTCTTTTTTAAAATTATCTTGTTGTTCTTTAACCATAAAGACCAGATATTTTAACTCTTTAAATACTTTATTCTCTCTTATTTACAAAAAAGGATACTTTTTAGTACTAAAACATAAAGTTTATAAACATATAGTATCTAATAAGAAAATGGTAAAACTAACAATCCGAGAAAAGCAAGTACTTGTAGAATTATTAAAAAATTGTAAAACCTCTGACCAAGAAATAGCTAGAACTCTTAAAACATCTAGGCCCACAATTTTTAAAATAAGAGAGCGACTAGAAAAACAAGGAATAATCAAAGGTTATATGCCTGTACTGGATTTTGAAAAATTAGACCTAGAAATTCATGCAACGATATTATTCAAATGGAGAGATTACTCTAAAACAGAAGAATTGGCAAGAGTAGTTAACTTTATCAAAAATCTTCCAGAAGTAGTTTTATTTGTAAAAGGAGAAGGAATCGGAAGTAAAACAGATCTAATAATTTCATTACATAAAAATCTTAGAGAATATGAAACTTTTATTAGAAGATTAAAATACGAATGGAAAGACAATGTTGAGAATGTAGAAACTTTTCTTTCTTCAATTGAAGGTATATCTAAAGGCTATGACCTTTCAAATCCGATGATAAACGCAGTACAAGAAAAAGTTATACACTCAAAATAATTTTAAATAGATTAAACGATTACCAAATCCTTAAAAACCCTCAAAACATAAATAGGATATGGCTGGCGAAATATCAATGCCCGGATACGGTGGGCTAACAAGATTTAAAGAGGAATATAATTCTAAATTTCAGTTTGGACCTGGAACAGTTGTAGCTATGATAATTGGAACAATTGTTTTTGTAATTCTATTAAATATACTTACTAAATAAAATGTTCGGCAATATAAATCCAAAACAAATGCAAGGTATGATGAAGAAGATGGGCATAGCCCAAACAGAAATAAATGCCTCAAGAGTAATTATTGAGTGTGAAGATAAAAAGATAATTATTGATAATCCATCTGTTATCCAAATAAAAATGCAAGGAAATGAAAGTTTTCAAATCTCTGGCGACGTTTCTGAAGAAAATAACTCTGCATTTAGTGAAGAAGATATAGAGATAGTAATGGATAAAACTGGAAAATCAAGAGAAACAGTTATTGAAGCATTAGAAGAAGCAGAAGGCGATATTGCAGAAGCAATAGTTAAATTAAGTTAGTATATAGATCTAGAACCTAAATTCTTAAAAACAATAAAATATTATAAAAAGAATGCAAAAAAATAGACCTCTGGATGTAACTGAACTTCAAGGGACATATACGGCATTAATCACCCCTATGCAAAGAGGAGATGGCTTAAAAAATCCAATAGATTACGCAAAATTATACCGCCTTATAGAAGATCAAGAAGCGGCAGGAATCCAAGGAGTAGTAGTTGCTGGAACAACAGGACAAAGTGCAACTCTTTCCCATAAAGAACATGCGATTTTTGTTAACACTATTTATAAACATGTAGCAGATAGATATCCACAACTACAGTTCATTGTAGGAGCCGGATCAAATTGTACAAATGAAGCAATATCTCTTTCAAAAGAAATAGAGAATAAAATAGGTCCATCGACATTTCTTCATGTTACGGGATATTATAATAATCCCCCACAAGAAGGATTAATAGCCCATTATAATATGTTAGCAAAGGCAATTCCTAAGAGTAATATTATATTATACAATGTTCCGGGTAGAACAAGTTCAAAAATAGAACCTGAAACAGTTATGACGCTTATAGATCATGTAGAAAATATTATTGGAATAAAAGAAGCTTCAGGAGATTTGGAAGCAGTCAAGAGAATTATAGCCTATACTAACCCAGATAGATTTAGAGTGGTGTCTGGGGAAGACCATCTAGTCGCTGAAATAATAAAAGAAGGTGGAACAGGAGTAATTTCTGCAAGTGCAAATATAGCTCCAAAATATTTTGTAGAAATAACAAAAGCAGCTCTTGCAGGCGACCATCAAGAAGCAAGAAGATTACAAGAAGAGATTTTACCCCTAGTTAAACAAGGAGTTTTTTATAAAAAAAACCCAATTCCCTTAGCTGAAATGTTTAACACAGAATTGAGACTTCCACTTGTACGCCTTAGTGGAATTAGACCCAATTTAGAAAAATTACTAATGGAATATCCGTCAGATAAACTCGGAATAAATGTAAAAGATTATTCCATGAATTCTTAAAAAATAAAACTATCCAAATAAAAATTTGAGAATAACAGGGTTCATGGCATTTTATCCATATATATCATATTAATTAATATTATTTATTGCAAAAAAGAATCCAATCGGGTGATTATCAAACCTTGATATTTGCTTGCTTTAAGTTACTATCATGTTGATCAAGATTTCCGCTTAGCAAACAATCAAAACAAGTACGAACTCCTTTCTCATCCTGGATAAAACCTTTTCCTGCGCATTTTGGGCAAACAGATCTATTTGACATGATTAATTAAACAAAAAAGATTATTTAAACATGTGTATACCCTAGTAATATGATTAATTATGACTTTCTAAGAGTTTAGCTAACCCTTTATCCCATTCTTTATGATCCCCTTGCATATTAAACACGTGTGGAACAGTAACCAGAGACATTATCGGCTGTAATAAACCACCATGGCCTCCGCCCGAGGTTACAATAACCGAGGGAACATTATATTTTTGTGCTTCTTCGGTTACAAGAATTCCTACCGGAAGATCTTTTTCATCTTTAAGAAAATACTTTATGTCAAAGGTCTGTGCATAATTCGGTAAAGCAGCCCTAGCAGCTTCAACGTGCCTTTGGAATAAAAGGCCTGATTTGACCAAATTGTCCATATGTGTGGTAAGATCCAAATTTCGTAATTCCGCTCCAGATTTTATTGCTTCTAAAAGATTTGAATCCCCCTGGGGAAGTTTAAAATGACTTTGGGCAAAAGAAACATACAAGGGCAAAATTCTTTGAGTATATTCATCAGTATTTACATTTCCATTTGGAAAGAAAAGGTCAGTTGCAACAGCATTAACTTTTGGGAGATAGGCTAACGCTTCTTCAAGTGTTGAAGCTACAACAATATCCTCAAAACCAATTTGTTTAGCAGATTTAATTGCAACAGATAGTTCTTCTGGCTTGTCTTCAACAATTAATAGCCTCTTGTTCATTTCTTACCTCCTATATTCATCTGTGCATAATAATCTGCGATTGCGCTGCCTAAAAGAACGGATTTATGATCGCTTGAATTCATTAAGACTGGAGAAATTAAAAGATCTGCACCAGTCTGAACAAGTTTTTCAAGCGTTTTGATATTATCCTCACTAGTAAATATGGCTTTCTTAGCCGGATTTTTTCGTATACCCTCATCTTGAAGAACGGTTATTCCCCCCGTTTCAAATCCTTCTCCATAATTAGCATCAGTTACAATCCAGTCATAACTTCCAGAAGACGCTCCGATCATTTCTCTTACAGAAGGAGCTACTCTTATTTGAATACCCTCAAAACCTTCTAGTGGACATTCAGGAGTAAAGTACTCTTGATCATTTACAAATTCCCCTTCCAAAACGCTTTCCCCAGAATATTTAGCCAATCCACAGAGTATAAGTGAGATCGCATTTTTGGCAGTTCTTTGATCAACATATGAATCATCACCAATTAACATTTTAAAATTCTTAGTTCTCTGGTTCATATTAATTTCCTCCATCCAATTTTCCAGCCAAAAGTCCACCAGCATAACATAATGCAGACGGTATCGCAACAGCAGATGCAATTCCCAATAAAGGCATATCCGATTTGAATGTGTTTATCTGATCCAAATTAGTAAGTCTCTCACTTAAATCTCCTAGTCCAATACTAACGCAGTTTCCTAAAAGAGTTCTAGCACAGGAAATCTCCCCAGTCTTTGCAGTCATATAACCATCATAAGCACTAGCTGCCATAGTGGCAAGATAGGATCCAATCATGGCAAAAGTCGAGCTGCCATATGCAAGGTTTGTTAATGTTTCGTTTGTCATTTTATTTTTCTCCATTACAATCTTTCAATTGTATAATTATCTTAACTCAATAGACCACTTAAATCTTACTACCCCCCAAGAGGGGTATAAAATAATAATTTTTGCACAATGCTCCTATTCTTTTTTGGTAACTCTTGGAATCCATTCTGTTGAAATTTTTCTGTTAAATAGTAGCATTCTTAATTTTATTCTATCTCTAATAATATTTTAATGATCCAGTTTAATTGGGCCATAGTTTCGTCTAATTTAATTTTTACCCAAGTACGATATCATCGTACTTACTCTTTGCAGCAAACATTAGAGAGAATGCACAAATAACTGCCCACCATCCATGAAGTGCTGATTTAGTATTATTCGTATCATTATGTTTATCAATTTTCTCAACTAAGCTTTTATAATTTGGAGATTCCTTAACTTTGCCTATTCTATGATTAATTTGATGGATAGATTCTATAAGTTGTTTGTAATTTACTAAATTATCTTGAGTTACATCAAATCGCTTACCATCCATTTCATAGCCTTCAAGTTCAAACACCTGGAATCCAGAACTAGTCTCTGAAACAACTCTTCCATAAATATTTATTGGTTTTTCAAAATCATCTGAGTTTAGTTTTACGTGTAAATTCAATAGATTTTCCAAATCAATATTTTTTAAAGTAGATCCATAATGGGTTGGTCCTTCTAAATATTTTTTTGCAGGATTTTTAGCATTCTTTTCAAGGGCATACTTTAAAACTTCATTTGAAAATTTAAGATCAATTTTAGGAGTTACAACTAAATATTTATTGTTGTCTTCATCTTTAGCAGAAAACATTAAAGATTCAGATTCACTAATTGGTTTAACATCATTTTTCAAATAGGAAGTTATGCCAACACTTGAGTGCCTTCTATTAGAATTAACACTAATGCTTAACTTATGCTCTAGATCTTGACGTTCATTTGCAGTGAAACTTGCAGTAGGAGTCACATTTAATTCTACAGCTGGATCAACTTTTATATCTATTTTTCTAATTTCCTTTCTTACCTCATTCTCTAATATGAACCTTTTTGCATTGTCTTTACTATCGCTATGATATTCATCATTTGTAATCATGTTATTTGAATAGTGTCTAGACATATTACATGATCTTACACCGGTTAACAAATACGCAGCCAATAAGACTTTGGGTATGACTTTTTTAAAGTTCATGCCTTGTCTAGCTGGTTTATTTTCAGTTTGTGTTTCCATTTTATTTTCAGTATTAGTTTCCATTACTGCTCTCCAATTGACCTTCCAAGTCCATGGCCATTAATTTAGTTGTCCTCGCAGGTCGATTCTTACTCTGAGAAATATATTCTGTTCCGCCTTTAATTCGATCAGTTTTTCTAATATGTATAATAGTTTTATCTACGTGGAAATGCCAAGCACTCTGGGTACGATTAATCACTTCTGCAAAAGGTAACTGGTTTGTTGCAAGATCTCTTACTATTTCAGGTTTATACTCAATCGAAAATAAACATCTCTTAACTTTTTGAGTATCTTTTTCCGTGTAAAATATCTCCCACCCATTTCTTCCATTATATAATAAATCCTCTATTGGAAAGTATCTATCAATGGTTCCGTCCACATTGGTAAATGTCTGTGGAGAATCGTAGTTTGCACGACTTCTTTCAAATCTTATCTTGGCAATTTGAGCTTCTCTTTTAGAATCTTCTCTTTGAATAGCTTCTTGTTCTGCTAAGTATCTCTGTTTATAGCCGACACTCGTAGTCTGCCAAATCTGTTTTGGTTCCATCTTTAGTTCCAGATCACTATTATCTGTACAACCTGTCAAAGATAATGCCAACATTGCTCCAGCAGAAGCTCGGCTCAAAGTTCCTTTCAATGCTCTTAACATTTTTGTTTTTTGTGTTACCATTTTATTTTTTCCTTTACAATCTTTTGATTGTATAATTTATTAAGAGAATCAGTGATTATTAAGATTATTACCCTCTAATGGGGGTGTGAAAACAAAGATTTATATAGTCTTATAACCTTTAAAGAATATGGAGAAAATATTAAGAGAAATAGGCCTTGGTGAAACCGAAATAAAAATATATTTAACTCTATTAAAAATTGGTGAATCCAAAGCAGGAGAAATAATAAAAGAAGGAAAGATTAAATCTGGAAGAGTTTATGAATTCTTTGATTCACTAATTGAAAAGGGGCTAATAGCTCACAATACTAAATCCGGGGTAAAATATTTTGTTGCTACAGACCCTAAAAACCTATATCGTTATTTAGATAAAAAAAGAGAAAAACTAGATTCAAAAAAAGAAGAACTAAAAGCAATATTACCAAATATAATGGCCAATTCAAAATATAGCAAAAAAGCAATTGTGGAAATTTATGAAGGTATTGAGGGATTTAAGAATGCATTTTCTAAAGAATTAAAATTTAGTAAGGGGGAAGAACTATTTTGCTTTGGTGTAGATGCAGCAAATACCTATAACAAAGAAATAGTTGAGTATTATTTATATAACTTATTTAAACATAGAGAAAAATACAAAATAAAAAAACTATTTGGAGATAAAGCTAAGGGAGATAAGACATTAATAGAAAAAAATTGCAAATACAAATACATTCATGACGACTCCTTGGTAACAATAGATATTATAAAAAATTTAGCCCTAATTCATCTACACTATGGGAAAGATATAATTATATCTATAGAAGACCAAGAGTTTACTGAAAGTTTAAAAGAACAATTTCTTTATGTTTGGGGAAAAGAATAAATACAGAATTTAAATAAAGATCAATATCAAATAATTACCTGCTTGATTAACTTTAAAAACAACAAATATCAATTAAATTTAAGCTCCTATAGTCTAGAGGCCAAGGATACCACCCTCTCAAGCAGGAAGGCCTAGTCGATGAGACGAAACCTTCTGTTCTATTGAACAACTGCAATCTCTGCGGAAAACTAAAAATTTTCTTAGGTGATGCGGGGAACGGTGGCGACCCGGGTTCGAATCCCGGTGGGAGCGTCCTGAAAAAGTTTAATGCCCTGTATCGTGGTTTAATAGCCATAAAAAATACAGAAAAGCATGGATATACATAACTACAAGAAAAATTTTGAAAGAACAAAGCTTAGGATACAAGAATCTCCAGATATTTCTAAAGAGAATAAAGACATTGCTTTAAGCTTTTCAAATCATCTATTAAGTGAAAACATAGGATTGGCCAAAATAAACCGATATCTTGGAGACATAACCAAGTTTAACTCTATGCTAAAAAAACCTTTCTCAGGGGCAACTAAAGAGGATATTCGAAGGGTTGTAGGGGAACTCAATGAAACATCTTTAGCAGAAGAAACAAAGAAAGGTTTCAAGATAATGCTAAGGAAACTTTATAGGTTCATAAGAGGAATTGAAGAAAAAGGAGTCTATCCAGAAGAAGTCAAATGGATCTCTATTCGTATTCCAAATAACCATAAGAAGCTTCCAGAAGAAATGCTCACTGAAGATGAGATCTTAAGAATAATTAGAAAATGTAACAATCTTCGAGATAAGGCTTTATTGTCTGCACTTGCAGAAAGCGGATGTAGAGTTTCTGAAATAGGAACAATGCAAATTAAACATGTTTCTTTTGAACAATATGGGGCAAGGTTAACTGTGAATGGGAAAACAGGAATGAGAAAAATTCTAGTCATCAACTGCACCCCCTATCTGCAAGAATGGATCAACCAACACCCATTTAATGATAATCCTGAAAGTCCCTTGTGGGTTCAAACAAATGGAAATCTCTTATGTTATGCGAGAATTACTGCAATCTTAAAAGAAGCAGTTAAATCAGCCGGAATAAAGAAAAGAGTCTACCCCCATTTATTCAGACATAGCAAGGCCACACATTTAGCAAGTTTTATGAGTGACTCTGCATTGAAGGATTATCTTGGTTGGACTCAAGGCTCAAAAATGGCCGCTACATATATTCATATGTCTGGAAAAGAAACAGATAATTCTATTTTAGAGATGAATGGCATAGAAATAAACAATGAGAGAAAGGAGTCTAAAATGAAACCAACTACTTGTTTAAGATGTAAGACCGTGAATGAAGCTACAAATCGTTTCTGCAAGCTCTGTGGGCTGATTTTAGATGAGGAAGAGGCGAAGAGAATGATTGAAGGAGATAGTGAAAAACAAAGAGTCGAAAATGTAATGGACCAATTAGTCAGAGATAAAGATATTATCGAAATGATCAAAAAGAAGCTTTTTTGTTCAGCTTAACTTTTTTTTCTAACTTATCAATTTTTTCATATTTTTTATCTTTCTGTTGATTTAGACCAAGGAAATTATACTCTTGCCACTTTAGTTTTTTTTGTAAGGTTTTTAATTCTAGTTTTAATTCCATCAAAGAAGGTTCAAAAGTAAGGTCATTTAGTTTAGAAGAATAAAAAACGTCTAAATTTCTTCCCTTTTCTTCTTTTTTCAAATCTCTCTTTTCTTGTTGTTTCAAACTTCTATTTATATCTCTTTGAACTTGAGGGCTAAGGGCCTGCCCAACCATG
>CAZKBE010000012.1:0-21440 GCA_964551115.1 Candidatus Woesearchaeota archaeon | reverse complement strand
AAATAGTTCTATTGGTTTTTGCAGCAAGGCTGTAAGTATTTGAAGGTTTCTTAGGAAGATTATCAAAACTTACTCTAGGATATGCAAAATTGTAATTTAACTTAAAATTTAAAGTACAATTATTATCTGCAAATTGTGGATCTCCAGTATTAACTAGGGTTATAGGATTAATTAAAGCACTTTTATCAAAACCAATAAATGCTCCTAAGAATAAAGGACTAGTGGTCCATGTACAATCCCAAAAAGATGGAAGAGAATAATCTTGTGAAACGTTTGCATTTCCATATGTATCGTTTGCCCAGATTCTATAAGTATAATTATGCTCTGTTGGAATTAAAGTGATGTTTGCGTTATAACTTTGTCCAGATTGAATCATTGTACTATTTTGCCAATCCGATCCGTTATAATATTGCAATATAACTGTGCTAATATTAACCCAATCATCTATGGGAGAAGAATATATTGAAACGTTTAAATCTGGATCTAGATCATCTAAATTATCTGGGGTGTTGAAAGTATTAAAGAAGTAAGGAGGAGTAAGATCTCTAAGCATCAAATGAAAGATTAAAGGTGCAAAAACTGCACTAGCATTTAATACGGCATTATTTGATGCAAGTCCTAATTTAGAGCCAGAGATGTTATAAACTCCGCCAGCACCGCTAAATCTTACTCCGCCAATATTTGTATATTCTGTTAAAATAACTGACGAAGCTAAACCTAAATAATTGGACGTTAAGTTCCTCAAAGAATTTCCATTAGTGGAATTATAAACAGCAACTGTAGCATTAGAAACTACAATTCCCCCCTGATCGGTTATATTAAAACTACAACCCCATTGCCTAGTTAATGAACTTCCCGCTTCAACATATTCTTTATTCTTATCGTAAAATACATCGAAGAAATTATTTCCGCTAGAAACTATTGCCGTAGTAATCCATCTACAAGCAGAGGAAGTTTCAGAATTACAATATTGCTGAGAAACATCTGAACAAGATCCGGAAAAAGTAGTACCATTAGGCATACACAGATAGGTATTTAGGGAAGAACTATATCCCCAGAAACATTTTCCAAAAGTATCTTGATTACAAACGCTTTCTTCATAGATATTTGCACAAGCTTCATTATTATTATATGAATAACCTAAATAGGCATAAGGCGCGCCATAGGAGCTATATCCGCCGTATTGATAACCGCAGAAAGCATCTGCATTCCAAGTACATCCGATTGATGAACATGATCCCTCGCTAGTTGCAGAAGAACAAAAAGGAATTCCATAATTATCTGCGCAATAAGGACTGCTCCAAGAACACATACCGCTTGTTTCGCCACATGAAAGACCGTTATCATTTTGACCACTAAATTGAGCACAATCGCTATTGGACGGATAAGATGTACAAACAGAAGTACCACCGTTCCAAGTACATGCAGAATCAAGCCCACATGCATCTGAACCAACTAAATCAGAACAGTAAGTTAATGATCCACTATTCAAATTACAATATGGTGCAGTGTAAGAACATAAACTGTTTGTTTCAGAAGTACATATATTGCCCCCATCCCATTGATTACTAAACTGGCTACAGTCGGGGCTATCTGCAGTGCCTTCACAAACGGAGTTATCTCCATTCCAAGTACAACCAGAAGTTAATCCACATGCATTTAATCCCAAGTCAGAACAAGAACTAAAAGAATTAGTACAAGTTTCAGCTGAAACCCAACCACAAACACCATTTGTTTGTTCACAGGAAGTACTGTCTGAAAAACTAGAACAGGTGTTCATACTAGAAAGAGATGCTGAGCAAACAGAGCCCGTCCAACTACATCCAGAAGCAAGGCCACAAGTAGTTTCACTTGTTAAATCCGAACAATAACTAAAAGAGTTATAGCAATAATCAGGATTCCAAGTACAAGAATCTGAAACACTTCCACAATCTGTCTCGTTTGTTATATAATTACAACTATATGAATTAGAAATAGCTTCCCCATAGCAATTACTCCAAGAACAATAATATCCGCCATTGTTATTATCGGCATAACTACAAGCGGTTGAAGAATTAAAATCAGAACATAATTGTGCACCCGTGGGAGATTCACAATAATTATTCCAATAGTTCCAATTTCCATAAAAAGGCCAGCTGCCACAGAGATTATAACCCAAATCTAAAAATGAACTTAGTCCAGGATTATTATTACAACCAGAAACACTAAGACCTTTCTTAATATAAACATCTTGAACAGATGCACCGCTAAAATTAGAGTTAGAAAATGAATTATTAGTAGAACAACCCGGCCCTGAACAATCAGAGTAAACTGAATATTGGCCACCGGTTATTGTCGCGCTAGAAATATTATTTAATTGAGAATCATATAGGTTTATTCCAAATTGAGAGTTAGAATTTAAAGTTAAGTTAGAGAATAGATTATTATTTGAAAACACTATATGTATTCCTCTATCCTGGCTATTTGATACACCTATGTTAGATAAAATATTATTTAAAGATGAGGATAAAAGAATTCCAGTAAAGCCTGAAATGGAATTTATGTTTGTAAATAAATTATTGTTAGATGACTCTATTTGAAGAGTATAATATCCCAAACTGGAATTTATATTTTTAATAGTGTTATTGTTTGATGAGCTGATCCAAATTCCCCTATTACCATTTGAATTGGTAGTCAAATTATCTATATTTGAATTACTTACTGAGATAAAATAAATTCCGCTATCAAAGTCAGTAATACTCTCAAAATTATTCAGGGTAATATTTGTTCTCCCGCTTGCATAAACACCCGAGTCTGTTCCAAAATCATCACCATCTATAGTATATCCATTTCCATCCAGAGTAACATTATCTGCACTAACTGTAAAACAAGTCCCTACAAAATTTTGAACATCATTTTGTAAAACATAACTTCCTGATTGAGTAATATTGCCGCAACCGTACACTAGGGGCCCAACGTTTAAAGTATAATTCTGTGAGACTGTTTCATGTCCAGCAAAGTCAAACATCCTATAAAACCAAGTATATAACCCCCCAAATAAATCAACAAGGGTACTAACTGTAACTGTTAAAGTTCCAGGGGAAGAATAGTTTGCTAGAATAGTTTGATTGTATAACTCCGTTTGATTATAAATGTTCAAAGTAACATTACTAATTCCGGTTGCAGTATCATTTATTCTTGCAGTAAAATTATGTGTAGAATTTTGATTAATAATTCTATTTTGTGGAAGAACAATTGTTGCATTAGGACCAACAAAATCTAAAGTAAGGCGTCTTAAAGCCGTTGAATTCTTATTACCTGCCAAATCGGTTACATTTACAATATAGCTATAGTTTACATGATCAACTAAATTTGTCCAATTTATGGAAGTGGATAAATTAGAATAATACCTTGTTGAATTAACAAGAGATACACCGCGATATAAACTAAAAGTTATGTTTGCAAGATTAAGTTCAATTAAATTAGTATTCACAAAAATCCAATTCTGTGAGAAAAGATTTGCATTATCTTCAGGAGTTCCAGATGAATAATTTATTCTTGGATTTGTTGTATCAACTAAAATAGTATAATTTTGTGAAACTGTTTCATGTCCAGCAAAGTCAAAAATATGATAAAACCAAGTATATGAACCATCAGTTAAATTAATGGTAGTACTAACCGTAGCACTTGAAGGCCCAGGGGAAGAGTAATTTGCTACAAGCGTTTGATTATATAACCTGGTTTGATTATAAATGTTCAAAGTAAAATTAGCTAAACCATATGGAGCAGTAACATTAAAACTAAAGGTTTGATTAGTATTATTTGAATATCCCAGATTATTTGAATTAGGAACAGTAGTAAAATAATAAGTCTGTGAAATATTATAACCGATTAGATAAGGGCTAACTAAAGATTCATTAGTATTAAAAATAGACTTATATTGAAAGAAAGAACCTTCATTTGGATGAGTTTTACTAACGCCATCTTCTACTAAACTTGCATTTTGCCAGGTATTCCATTGGATAAAATTAGAACCCATTTCATACAATTGTTGAACTTCGTTTGCTGAAAGGGTTTTATTATATATACGAACCTCATCTAATGAACCATTAAGACGAGAATAATCCCCATTATAACCAAATGCGCCCAAGGTAATAGCATTCGGTACAAAATTAAGATTTCCACCACTATTAACTTCAGTAATATAAACTCCATCAAGGTATAATCTATAATGGGTTCCATTATAGGTCATAATTGAATGATACCACCTGCCTGAACTTATAACTTCTGAAAAAGCAAATAATTGATTATTTGCATAGCTTCCAATCCGCATTCTAGAATTAAAAATATCTAAATAAGGATCAATCGCCCCCATATTGGAAGAACTAGCGCCACCAAAAAGGCTAGAATTAGCCACCCTATTTAGTTTAAACCAAACAGAAACAGAAAAATTATTATTCAGATTGGTTACATAGGGAAGCCTAATAAAATCATTAACACCGTCAAAATATGTGCCACTTCCAACAAGCCCAGAAGCATTACTATTGAGAGCCCCATTAAGAAAGCTACCATTATTCCTATTTAATGCATCAAAAACCGTGGTAGTGTTATCATTATTAAAATTCCAAAAACCCACCAACATAGGATCACTTAAATTGTAACTGTTCGCAGTTCTTACTTGAAGAGAAATGTTTGTATTTGCCTTCTGAGATAAACCTGCTTTGTAAAGTTGTTGGATTTCAAAGTTAGATAGAGAGGTGTTATAGATAAGGACTTCGTCGATTAAGCCATTGAAAGGAAAAGTACTATCTGACCTTCTCCCGAGCCAGAGATCTCGGGTACTATCTGCAAGAATAGAACCGGCCCTTGTGTCGGATCCAATTGAAACCCCATTTAAATAAATATTTTTAGAACTTGACGTTCCAACCAGCGTAATGAAAGACCAAGTATCGCCGTTCAAAGAAGTATTACTTGCAAGAGTATTATGGCTCGGGGCAAGACCCGTAGTCCATAAAATATTGTTACTTGCATTTAATTCAACTTCAAATGGATAAGGATTGCCCGTAGAGGTTTTATCTACAAAAAATTGTCGGCTAGAGGATGATTTTATATATATCCAAGCAGAAAATGTAAAATTTATCAATCCAGAATCTAAAAATGTTCCATTTCCAACCAAAACATAATCATCCACACCATCAAACCCCATAGCTGCACTACTCAAACCAGTAGAATTACTAACTCCCCCACTTTGAGTCCCGTTATTTCTCCCCGTTGAATCTAAAAAATTACCATCGAGTCTAAAGTAAGAAACAAGATTAGGATGAGAAGTATTAATACCTTGTTTTGTCACAACTCCCGAAGTTCTATTAGAAAGAGTATCTGCCACAGAGAAATTAGTTTGCCATAGTGAAGGATTGGAAGAATAGAAAGCAGGAGATAAATACTCTCCGAATTTATATCTTGTAGAATTGTATAAATTTGCAACTTCTGTTGCAGAAAGAGAACGGTTCCAAAGTGTAAACTCATCTAAAGAGCCATGGAAATTCTCAGACCATGAAGGATTTCTAGTCCCAATATAATAAGTGTAGGTTGGGTCCTTCAACCGGATAGAATTTATGCTACCTTGAGAAACCCCGTCTATATAAAAAGAAAGATTGGTTCCAGCATATACACTAGTTAGTAAATACCATCTGTTCAATTCTAAATCCGTTAAACCATAGATATAATTACAAGTATTCCAAACGGGGCATACATAAGTCCCAAATTTCCTATTCCCGGAAGTTGAATAAACCAAATTTCCAAGAGTGTTAAAATTCCAACCACCTCCCGCAATAGCACGTTCTGAACTAGAAAAAGAAGACACTTTTACCCAAGTAGAAACCGTATGATTAAAAAAAGTACTTATTTCAAAACCAGTAGCAATGTAATCATTAACCCCATCAAAACTATAAGAGCCGTTAATTAAACCATTTGGATTATAACTGGGGCAATTAATTCCTGAACAGGTACCATTATTTCTTCCCTTCGTATTAACAAAAAAAGTCCCATTTCCCTGTTCAAGTTTCCAATATCCAACAAGACCAGAATCCGATACATTCACTCGACTAGTATAATTATAACCCAGAGAAACACCAATAGGGCTAGTGAAAGTCTTATTAAAACTTCCAGCAGCAGAAGCATTCGCAGTTCCAGAAAAAGAAATTCCCTGAACATTAGCACCTAACAAGATAAAACCGGTCAATAAAAGTATGCCTATAACAAATAAGTTTAAACTAATTCTTTTCCTAAAACCATTACCCATAAATCTACTCTCCTTAAAATAAGTCATTTCCTAATACCTCTTTTTAATTCTTCAATTAAAAGACCTTTCAGATATTCTGTCTTCTTTATTCCAAGTCTATCGCATATTTGTTCCACTACCTTTTCAGTCTCATCAGAAACAATAATTTTTATCTCCCCCATTTTACTCACTGATCAATCACTAATTAGCTACAAATTAGTGATTTATAAATGTTTACATAAAAAGACCAATAAGAAATATTTAATATAAAGTTAACCATGAAAACATAATCAGACGGAAAAGCAAGAAAAATTTAAATTAAAAGCCGTGCCCCATAATAAGAGTTATGGCCCATACGGCTTTTAGAGATTAAGTTATAAAACATTAAATCAAGAATAAAAGAATAATTAATCTATATCTACGTCTTTCAAACCTTGCACATCTACCATAAATACAGTCTCATTATCTGGTAAATTGGGACTATCGATTAATTTTGCAACTCTTGTATCCTTCTTACCTCGTCTTAGATAAATTCTGTAAGTAGAAGCGTGAGCAACAATATTCCCTCCAACCGCTTTTGTAGGATCACCAAACATTTGAGCAGGATCTGCCATAACTTGATTAGTTACATAAATTGCAACATTGTGCTGCTCGCCTAACTTTAGCAAATTATGTAAATATCTATTTAATCTTTGTTGCCTATCTGCAAGCATTCCTCTTCCAGCAAATTCAGCCCTAAAATGTGCAGTTAAAGAATCAACGATAATTATTTTGATAGGTTCTCCATCTTTGATCAATTCCGTTATCTTATCTAAAAGTAAAATCTGATGATCGGAGTTAAAAGCCCTTGCAACTAAAATATTTTTTAAAACCTTATCAGAATTAGCACCATATCTTTCTGCAAGTTGTCTAACTCTCTCTGGCCTAAATGTTCCCTCAGTATCAATATAAACTGCCTTACCATTCAAACCACCTTGTTCTATAGGTAATTGAACGTTTACGGATAAAGCCAGTCCTAACTGAGTTTTACCACTGCCGAAGGCCCCATAGGCCTCGGTAATGGATTTTGCCTCTATTCCTTTTCCACCCAGAAGGTTATCTAAATTTTTTGAACCAGTAGTAATATATCCGATCTCTTTTCTTTTTTCTGCGTAATCAAAAGCACTAGAGAAACCTAAATCCATCATTTTTCTTGCAGCTTGTATTGCTTTTCTAGCAACTGCCTCGCCCATACCTGCAAGCTCTGCAAGTTCAGAAGGACCCATAACAGCTAGACCCATCAAATCAAAAATTCCTGCAGCCTCAAGTTTTGCTGCAGCACCCGGACCGATACCTGGAATATCTGTAATCTTAACCTCTGGTTTATCCTCTTCTTTCTTTTTTTTCTTCTTTGAAGCTTTTTCTAAAACATCATCAGAATCCATAGCTTCTTTTATTTTTTCAACATCATCAACCATACCCCTCAAAACCCGATTCCTTTTATAAAGATTTAGATGATTGAAAATACACTGTACCAAACAATTCTTCCGACGAAATAAACATCAAACAATAAAAGAAAAACAAATAAAATCTCTTCAATAATTCCCCCAGTCTTTACAAAACCCCTAACCTTTTTAGCAGAGATTGGCCAAAATAATCTAACTCCGGAAACACTAAAACAATCCAAGAACAAGTGAGACAAATAGCCGATTAAAAAACCAAAACCCGCAGAAAGATCAAGCAAAATTAAAAAGCAGACTAAAGCTAATGCAAAAAAGATACTATGAAACATTCCGCGATGAGAGAAAACTAGCTGCAATGGCCTAAAGATAATTATCTTACCCATTCTCGACTTTTTACTATCTACGTCTACGAAGAAAATAGAAAATAAAAAAAATAAACTAAATAAAAATAAATTTTCAAAAAAAGGATAAATTAATAAAAAAATAAATAAACCAAAAACAAAATGAGTCCTAAATAACATAAAATTATACTAATAATTTAATTAAAAAAACTTTCTATTTCAAAGAAACCTCTAAATCTGAAATAAGTTTTTCAACATTCACTTTTTCAATATTATCTCCAATAAGTTCTAAATTATTAAAAAATTGATTCTTTCGTATATTGCCACTAACAAATAATTCATTACCTAGTATTTCTTGTTTGAAAACCAAAAATTTCTCAGGTAATTTTAAATTATCCTCAGAAGTTAATTTAGAGATCTGTTCAGAAAACAAAACAACTCTAACACTTTCAGTCCCATCGTCTAGTACAAAGTTTAAGATAGCCCTTTCAAGAGGGATAACGATCCCATGGGTCTGACAAGAATACCCTTCAGGAACTTGCGCTACGCGTTTATTACATTCAGGACAAACATTAAAGAATTTTGGACCAAAGAGTTGAACAACTATTCCTCGTGTCTTAATACTATCTCCCGGATTAATATTAGCTAAAGTTTTTTCATTCTTTGCTTGATCCATCTTAACATCATTAATTATTAAAGAACTCTTCTTTATATCAGAAAAACCAGATAGATGCAATTCAGAATCCCTAACAGCGGCATTTTTAATCTCAATGCTATCTCCTTCCTTAATTTCCCCATTTTCAAAAAGAGAAATGTGATTTGTATCCCATAAAACTACTTTTACACTACCGCTATTGTCTGCTGCAACCATATTTAATACCTTACCTGGCTTTCCGTTCTTATTAAACTCACGAGAAGGAAAAAGCCTTACAATTCGCACAAGAGTATTAGCTTTTTTCATACCGGGCATCAATTCAACCACCTTCAACTGAACATTATCAAAATTAACCCCTAGCTCTGCAGCAATAATCTGTGCAGCTCCTTCTTTAGATATTAAACCAGACAACTTGGCCCTTCTAGCCTCAATCCTCTTTTCAACCTCACTTTTGTCCAAATTGGCATGAGTTGCAATTCTAGATAAAAGAAATTCATAATTTTGCATAAACCCTAAGAACTAACTTCCTTTTTAAAGATTATTGAGCTAGAGTTAAAAGTTAGAGAATTTAACAAAAAACTACCTAACAACAAATTAAAAAAGATAAAAGATAAAAGAGACTATAATGAACAAATGGCTCCCCAAAGCCAAAAAACAAAGATTTATAAATCAAAATAAGGAAAGAGAAATATGGTAAAATGTAACTCATGTAGCTATGAAGGAGAGAATGTAACTATATTTGCATGTCCAAAATGTAAAGAAAGAATAATCCGATGTAGTAAATGTAAGACTCTTTCAAGAGAATACAAGTGTATTAAATGTGGATTTCTAGGACCGTAAATGGGAACAGCGCTAATAAGGTATAAGATTATGCCTGAAGGTATTCCAGAAGATTTTGAAGCTTTGAAAAACCAGCTTAGAGAAACAGTTGAGTCTTTTGAAGGAAAAGTAAACCAAATAGATGAAGAAGCCCTGGGATTTGGATTAAAAGCAATAATATTAACAATTTCTATGAACGAGTCTAAGGAAACAACACCTCTAGAAGAAGCATTAAGAAATCTAGAAGAAATTTCTTCTATGGATGTAATAGACTATAGAAGAGCGTTAGAATAATTAGACAAAATATTAAGACTATGGGAAAATTATTAAAAACTCTGTTAAGTGTGGGCATAATAGCCGTACAGGGATGTTCAAACAAACCAAAACTTGAGCAATGGATTGAAATAGAATCTCCTACAAATATGACTATAACGGTAAGCAGAAATCCATTCCTTGGTCTAGCAAAGGAAGAAAAAACAATTCGTAGGGAAAATGTTTATATGGAAACCACTTTGGAAACAAAAGAATTGGGATCAATAACTTCCTTAAAAAACTACTGTTCTGGGGAGTTTAGACTACAAGAAAGTATATATCCCAGCAGATATAGGCTAATCTCAAGTGATGCATATGGTGGGAAGATAATAATTAATGAAGAACATACCCTTCCAACTCACCAAGAGCTGTTAACCAAGGTATTTGAAGACCACTATTTAAAAATCAAACAAAGACGACAAGAATATCCATTTGAAAAGATAGATCTGGAAGCGCCCTTAAAGGGAAAAATAGGTTCTAAAGATAGGCAAATTACTATAGAAAAATTAGCAAGCTTAACACAAAACGATACCAATAAACTAGAAACAGCCTGGCAAAATTATATTCATCTAGAAAAGTAAAATGCTAGATTTAAAAATACTTTAAACTTTAAGTAATAATGAGTATTCTAATTATATCTACTTGCAAAGAAAAATTACATGAACTAGAATTTGTAAATCCAATATTAGAGATATTGGCAGGTGAAAAAATAAAAGCAATAACTAAAAATTACAAAAAAGTAACAAAAACAGATTTAGAAAAATGTGATAAAGTGATAATATGTGGTACATCATTAAAAGATTTTGAATATTTAAAAAATCTAACAAACTTTAATTGGATATTAACCTTCGAAAAACCAATTCTAGGAATTTGTGCGGGTATGCAAATATTATTTACAATATATCAAAAGGATAGTTTAACTAAAAATCTAAATAAGGGAGAAATAGGAATAATAACGATTAAATTTGAAAAAGACTTCTTTGGTCTTATTGGACCTTGTGAAGTTTATGAATTACATAATATGGGTTTAGATATAAACAAAGCTCCATTCAAACCATATGCTTTGTCAAACGCCGGAGTACAAGCTGCAAAGCATAATAAAAAACCGCATTATGGATGTTTATTTCACCCCGAAGTTAGGAATAAAAAAGTAATATTGGGATTTATAAAAAATGGATAAGGAGTTAATTTTAGAAGTTAAGAAGAAAAAAGAATTTTCAAAACTTCCAGATAGCTTAATCCAAAAAGCCTTGATTTTATCTAAATTCGATATCAAAGAGACCAGATCGCTATTAAGAAAATATTTTGGAGTTTTCTTAACAAATAAGGTGATCAAGGGCACAGGAGAACCCATTTTAAAAAACCACATTTCCTCTAAAAATAGAGACTACTCCAACTTTTATAAAGAGCTTTTAAAAGATACTTCTGATTTTAAATCTGTTTTAGATATTGGATGTGGAGTAAATGGATTATCCTATAATTTCCTAAAGAAAGAACTAGGAGCAATAAACTACATAGGAATAGAAGCTGTCGGCCAATTAACTGATAAGATGAACATTTATTTTAAGGAAAACGGTTTTCTTAATGCAAGAGCTATTTGTTTAGATATTTTTGATAGTAAAAATATAATTTCTCTAATTAAAGAATCGCCAAATCCTAGAGCAATATTCCTTTTACAAGTTATTGATGCACTAGAAGGTTTTGAGAAGAACTCCTCCAAGGTTTTACTAACTTCCTTAAAAGAAAATATTTCAGAGAAAGATATAATTATAATATCTATGCCCATGAAAAGTATTTCTGGAAAGACGAAATTCGAAGCTAAAAGAGGATGGCTAAGATGGTTTTTAGAAGAAAACTTTAATATTGAAGAATCTTTTATTCAAGATGAGCGAATTTTTAGATGCAGGAAGAAATAAAAACCCCTTCAAAGATATATTAATATGGTTATTTTCAATAAAAGAGTTTTAAAAAATGGTTTTACAATAATTCATGAAAAAAGAGATGTTCCAGTAACGACTGTCATGGTAGGTACTCGCTTTGGTTCTGCATATGAAACTCTAGATGAAAAAGGAATAGCGCACTTTATCGAACACCTTTGTTTTAAAGGAACTCTAAAAAGAACAGCTAAACAAATCTCTGAAGAAATAGAATCTATTGGCGGGAATCTAAATGCCTTTACCCATGAAGAAATGACCGCCTATCATGCAAAAGTTCCATCAATCCATATGAAAACAGCAATGGAAGTATTATTCGATCTATTCTTTAATCCGATATTTCCAGAAGAAGAAATTCAAAAAGAAGCAAGAGTGGTATGTGAAGAAATTAAAATGTATAGGGATAATCCAAGAGCCTTTGTAATGGATAAGATTAAAGAGAATCTGTATGAAAAACCATTTGGAGAATTTATTGCAGGAAATGAAAAGAATGTCTTAGGGTTTAATAGGAAAAAAATAAAAGAAATGCATGATAGATCCTATGTTCCTTCAAATTCAATCTTAGTTGTTGTAGGAAACAATTCATTTCAAGAAGTTTGCTCATTAGTTGAAAATTTTATGCCAAATACAAAAGGCAAAAAGGTGGTTATCCCAAAAATTACTCTAAAAAATAAAAAAGACATATTTTCTAGAAAAGGAATAGAACAAACAAACTTAGCCATTGCATTCCATTTTCCAGTTTCTTCTAACAAAGAAAGTTATGCTGCAGAAATTTTTAATGCGATATTGGGCGAAGGTATGTCAAGTAGGTTATTTACCGAAGTTAGAGAGAAAAGAGGACTAGTTTATGGAATAAAAACCGAATTAGATATGGGGAAACATTACTCTTACTTAGTTATTTGGGCAGGCACAGATAAAGAAAAAGCACAAGAGGTCATAGAAATATCCTTAAATGAATTTGCTAAACTTTCGCTATTATCTGAAAAAGAGTTAGAGAAAGCAAAAGAACAAGCAATAGGAAGTTTCCTTGTTGAAAATGAAGATTCTATAAGTACTGCAACTAACCTAATGATGTTTGAAATATGTAGAAAGTCTGAAGATTACTACAAATATGCAGAGAATTTAAAAAAAATATCTTTAAAAGAAGTTATAAAACTAGCCAGAATAAAAAAATATTCAGTTGTAATACTAGGACCAGAAGAAAACAAATAAGTTTAACAATTCTTTCGTAGAGTTTAAAAACTCCTCTTTCTTAAACTAATTATGGTCGAAAAAAAAGAAAAAATAGGCATTTCACTGATAAAAGGAATTAGTGTAACAAAAGAAGAAAACTTCTCTGAATGGTACTCTGAGGTTGTTCAAAAATGTGAACTTGCAGATTTAAGATATAATGTAAAGGGGTTTTTAGTTTTTCAACCGTGGAGTGTTCTGTCTATGGAAAAAATGTATTCGTTTTTAGAAAAGGAACTACAAAAAAAAGGGCATAAACCCTATTTTTTTCCAACAGTAATACCTGAAAGAAATTTTAAACTTGAAGGAGACCATATAAAGGGGTTTACTCCGGAAGTTTTTTGGATTGATAGGGCAGGTAATGACGTTTTTGAAGAAAAACTTGCACTAAGACCGACAAGTGAAACAGCATTTTATCAAATGTTTGGTTTATGGATTAGAAGTTGGAAAGATTTACCTTTTAAAACATATCAAAGAGCAAATGTATTTCGATACGAAACTAAGGCAACAAGGCCTTTTTTAAGAAGTAGAGAATTTCATTGGATTGAAGCCCATTGTGCTCATGAAACACAAGAAGATGCAATGAAGCAAGTTCACGAAGATATGGACACTACAGAAAAAGTATTACATGAAATATTTGGTTTACCGTTTATATTTTTTGAAAGACCTGCTTGGGATAAATTTCCAGGAGCAGAAAGAACTTTTGCTGCAGATGTACTAAATCCAGATGGAAGAGTAGTTCAACAACCATCCACTCACCTGTTAAAACAAGATTTTTCAAAAGCATTCGATGTGAAATTTGTAGATAAAGATGAAAAAGAAAAATTGGCTTGGATTACGTGCTACGGTCCTGCTGTTTCTAGAATTTTTGCTTCAGTAGTAATTGTTCATGGAGACAATAAGGGATTAAGATTTCCATGGAAAATAGCTCCTGTGCAAGTAATGATCGTTCCAATAAGGGATGATCCAAAAATATTAAAAAAAGCTGAAGAATTAAAAGAAAAATTAACGCCATATGCTTCAGTAGAAATAGATTTAACAGATAAAACGCCCGGAGAAAAGTTTAATCATTGGGAAATGAAGGGAGTGCCATTGAGAATAGATTTAGGTTTGAAAGATATAGAAAGTAAGTCTATAACATTATTTAGAAGAGATCTAAACAAAAAAGAAAGCATATTAGAAAAAGAGTTTTTAAAAAACTTTGATAAGCTTATCAAAGACTATGATAAAAATATATTTAATGATGCTAACAAGGTATTTCAAGACAGAATAAAAGATGTTTCAACAAAATCAGAATTAAAAAAAGTCATAGAACAAGGGAATATTGCCCGGTGTAGCTTTTGTAGTGTTGACAAAGATGGAGCAAAATGTGCAGAAATTGTTGAAAAAGAGATAGGGGCAACAGTTAGAGGAACAAAATTAATTAAGGAAAAGGTTTCTGGAGAGTGTATTGTTTGCGGGAAAAAAGCCAAAGAGATAGTTTATATTGCAAGACAATATTGAATGGTTAAAATAGTTTTTTTTGTTCTATCTTGCTATCCATACCATCTTTTATAGATTTGATAGCATTATGCATTTTTCTCTCTCTGGCCTGAGAAGCATAATGGAAAACTTGATCGCGAGTATCCTTTGTTATTAATATTTTTAATGAGCCCTTCACAAGCCTAGCCGTTCTCCCCGCTCTTTGAATTTTTCTTATAGCACTAGGAACAGGTTCATAAAAGATCACTTCATTTACTTCCGGAATATCTAATCCCTCCTCTGCAATAGAAGTTGCAACAAGACAATTAATTTCTCCTCTTGAAAATTCTTCGATAATCTTTTTTTGTTCTTTTTGATTTAATCCCGTAGCATTTGTTCCTTCGCCTTTCTTAGCCTGGCCTACAAAGGTCTTAGATCGGATATCCTTTAGATTGTTTAAGCTATCTGAAATCTTCTTTACGCTATCTCTAAATTGTGCAAAGATAATTATTTTAGCTGAAGGATTTTTAGATATTGTTTCTTTTATAATTTCTAAAAGTTTAACCAATTTAGGATGTTCCATATTGATAGTGGTCGCAAGGGTATATGCCATCAAAAAACGCTTATCCAAAACAAGCCTTTGTACGCCCTTGGATTTTTTCTCATCTGCCTGTTTTTTTAATTCCATTAAATAATTTAAAAAGGCAGAAAAAGTCTGAGTTTCTAAAAGTTCTAGTGCATGTTGAATTTTTATTGCTTGTGAACATATAGAAGCAGCCATAAGATAATTCCCATCGGAATTATTATTCTTTAAAGCACTAAATATTCTGCCCTGAAGTTTGATTAACTCCGTTTTACTAGGATAGGAGTAAAAAACCTTTCTATTTTTAAGTTCTTGTACCTTTTCGTCATATATGACTTTAAAAAGTTGGCGTATCTCTTCAAATTCGGAAGGAAAATCTACTAAGACTTTTTCAAATTCTAATTCTTGGAGATAGGGTTTTACATCTTCACTGTCTCTAGTTCTTATCTCTACATTTTTTATTCCTAAATTGTCACATACGCGAGTAATTGTTTCTTTATCTGATCCGGGGGAGGCAGTTAAACCAAGAACCAAAGGATTTGTGGACTGCTCCTTATATTTTTGCGAAATGAAATTATAAGAATAGTTTTTTAGACAACGGTGACATTCATCTTCAATTAGTAGAGATACCTCTTCTAATGTATAAAGATTTTTTTTCAGATCATTAGCAATACATTGCGGCGTAGAAAAAATAAACTCTGCAGTTTGCCAAATTTCTTTTCGTTTGGTTGCAGGAGTTTTACCAGTGAATATTTGCATATCTGCCCAATCCTCTGGGAGCGTCTTTCTAAAAGATATTAAATGTTGTTCTATCAAAGGCCTTGTTGGAGCAAGAATCAAAATTTTTTCTTTTGGAAATTTTTTGAATCTTTCTATAGATAACATAATAGCAATAAGGGTCTTCCCCGTACCCGTAGGAAGAACAACTAAACAAGACTCTTTTTTACAGCTTTCAAAAATTTTCTGCTGATACTCTCTAGGTTGAATTTTTATCTCTTTCATTTAGTTTATTAGAAAACCGTTGCTTGCCAAAGAAAAGTTAATAAGATCACTATTGCCGTGGTTAACCAAAGTTGTTTACTCCCAAAAAGAAGTTTTGAACCATCTAAACTACTTAAGGGAACAATAGACCAAATAGAATAGTACAAACTAATTACTGCAATCTCTCTTAATCCAAAAATATTTAGAATAACATAAAGAACCAGATTGGCAACAATGCCCCAAAACACAATTAAAGCGATGTGCCATTCAGTCATATCAGCAAATCTATAAAGTTCATGTCTTTTTGCAATTCTCTCAGTCCGAGGAGTTATTTCAAATTCAAGTATGGGCATCCAGAATAAAACTCCTCTAGATACAAAAGATAACAACGGAGCTAACCATATCATTGGAAGAGGATTTTTAAAATGACTTTTATTTTGAAAACCAAAATAGTACATATCCCAAAATTTTGTGGTAACGTTGGCTTCTAAACTATATGCTGTAATTTTTTTAACAACTAGATTACAGCCGATTACTAAAATAAATCCACCCAAGATAACTAAAAATCTATCAAGAGATTGCAATTCAGGATAAATATAAGAGATACTTAATACGATTACTGCAAGAAAAAAAATCATAACTTCTTTGATACCATTTCGAATTTCCATAGATTATATAATAAAACTGTTTTTTTAAATCTTTGTAAGGATAAAAGAATTAAAGTAACCCTGCAAATTAAAACAAATAAAAATTGCCTAACCCCCATTAAGAGATATATCTTACAGCATAGAAATGTATTTAAATAGAGATTTTTTAATTAAGCTATGTTAAAAATAAGAAAAATGAGCGAAGTTATCGGAAAGAGAGTTTATACAGACGGTGGAGACCTATTTGGTGTTGTTGAAGAGTTAAACTTATTAGATAATAAAGTAGATGGTTGGAGAATGGTTGTTTCCAGAGAATCCGGTATGAGTTCGCTTCTTGGAGGCGCTAGAGGAATTATCGTACCTCAACAATTTATCAAAGCAGTTGGAGACGTAATAGTTATAAACAAGAGCGCAGTACCAATAAAAGAAGAAGATGAAATGGCAATAGATGATTTAGATTCCTCTATGTAAATATTTATAAAGTGATTTTTTCTTAGGTTATTATGAAGATATTTAATATGGAAGAAAGAGGAGCATAATTATGGCATTATTTGAAACAGTTCCGTTTTTACAAGAAGCATTATTATTTTTACTAGCCTTTGTTGTAATTTTTGCAATATTACAAAAATCTAAAATCTTGGGAGACGAAGTCTCTAAGATTAATTCCTTAGTTGCATTATCCCTTGCATTCATTTTTGTAGGTTTATCTGCAGCAACAGATATTGTTTCTGCAATGATTCCTTGGGTTGCAGTAGCTATAACCTCTATTTTAATGTTTTTGCTCTTATGGGGATTTGTTGGTGGGGATATGGCAAAGTTACCTGGAAGCATTAAGTGGTCGATAATAGGATTAAGTGCGGCTTTTATGATTGGTTTACTATTATATGTAACCGGGGTATGGGCTAACCTAAAAAACGGTTTACCTTTTGATAATTCTTTTTTATATACTGTTGTATCTTTTGTTGCCGTAATCGGCGCAGTTATTTATATTGTAGTTAGTTCTAAATGAAAACAATTAATAAGTTTATTAAAATAAAAAATTTGATTGGGATTTAGTAAAGTATTTAAAGAGATTTTTTATTAGATTTATATGGCATATGGCGTAACCGAAGTTTTAAACAAGATGAATGAATTAGGAGTATTCTCCTATGTTTTACCTTTTATGATTATTTTCGCAATAATATTTGGATTATTACAAAAGACAAAGATTTTTGGCCCCGAAGAGAAGGCTAAGGGAATTAATGCAATAATCGCAGTAGGAATAGGATTGCTTTCATTGATGTATGATACAGTTCCAGTTTTCTTTGCAAATATCTTTCCAAAGTTTGGAGTAGGCTTAGCAGTATTTTTAGTGCTAGTTATCTCTTTAGGTTTTTTCTTTATAAATAGCGAGGGTGAGATGGATAGTAAAATGAACTGGATTGGTTGGGTTATAGGAATAGGCGTAGTTTTATGGGCCTTAGAAGAATTTCAATGGTTTGGCGGATTTGGTGGAGGAAGTTTTGGTTTCTTCTTAAGTGAATATTTTCCAGCAATAATTGTTTTAGGACTAATAATTGCAGGCATAGTGGCCGTTGTTGGTGGGAATAAATCTACCGGTAAGAAGGGAGGATAGATATGGTAGCCGATATTTCTTCAATAAGTTATTTTTTACCCATATTTTCTTTTTTATTAGTTTTTGTAATTGTTTATGCTGTTTTAAAAAAGACAGGCGTATTAGGGGATAACAATGCAGTTTCTCTATTTATCTCTTTAATACTTGCAACATTTTTTATAGTGAATACTGAAATGGTAGATTTTGTTCAGTTTAGTTCTTCTTGGTTTGTAGTATTTATAATATGTCTATTATTTATAATGATGTTTTTAGGATTTATGGGTAAAGACTCTCTAAAACTCATCGCAGAGAATAAAGGTGTAGCTTGGGCTGCATTTGGAATATTATTGATCCTATTCGTTACTTCCGCAGCAAGTGTATTCAAATGGATAATAGATTGGGATAAGATTCAAGCATGGTTTTATACCGATTGGTTTGGAATGATATTACTACTTATTATTGCAGGCATTGTTGCAATGGTTCTAGGTAAAAAGTAAACAAGTTAAAAGATATTTAACAAAACATTTATTAAAGATAGATAGTATAATACTTAATGGAAAAAGAGGGTCTAAAAAATTCTGAAGCCAAAATATTACTAGAAAAATTCGGATTTAATGAACTAAAAGATCTAAACAAAAAACCAATTATTAGAATATTATTAGATCAAATAAAAAATAACTTTATATTGTATCTATTGATATTTGCAATGGCATTATCCTTTGGAGTTAGAAAGGAATTAACAGGTTATGTTATACTTGGAGTAATTATTGTAGTAATTGTAACTGGATTTTTACAAGAATATAAAGCTGAAAAGGCGATCCAAGCTCTAAAGGGCATGCTAACCCCCATATCGATTGTAATTCGAGAAGGAAAAGAAATAGAAGTGGCCTCAAGAGAGCTAGTTCCGGGAGACATAATCCTTTTAAGAAGCGGTGAGAAGATTCCAGCGGATTGTATTATTTTTGAACAGAAAAATATGTTAATTGATGAAGCTATACTTACCGGGGAATCTAAAGAAGTGCGAAAAAAAGAAATAAAAACCGAAAAGGATTATTCCGAAGAGAATATGCTTTTTATGGGCTCATTTATAATTGAGGGGAGATGCTTAGCTAAGGTAATCCATACTGGTATGAATACCAAATTTGGTAGGATAGCTAAACTTATTTCAACCACTGAAAAAGAATTGCCCTTGCAAAATAAATTAAATAAGGTTGCTAAAAAGCTAGCCCTATTTGGAATAAGTTTTTCTTTATTGTGGGGGTTAATAATTGTATTTCAGTCCCCGAGTATTACAAATGACGTTTTAATAGATGCAATGATTATTGTAATCGCTTTAGCAGTTTCTTCATTTCCTGAAGGTTTTCCAATGGTTTTAATCACTGCCCTATCAACAGGAGTATACCGAATGGCTAAAAAAAATGCAATAGTGAATCGTATGTCGATTATAGAAACATTAGGAGAAACAAGTGTAATCTGTTCGGATAAAACCGGAACAATAACAAAAGGAGAAATGACCGTAAATAGAATATGGTCCGATGGAAATTTATATTCCATAACAGGAACAGGATACGAAGGGCATGGAGAATTTAAGTTGAATAATAAATTAGTAGATGCCAATAAAGAAAAGGTATTAAAGAAATTAATTATGGCCGGAATGTTTTGCAATGATTCTAGAATAGAAAGAACAGGAAAAGACAAACAGTTCAGAATAATCGGAAACCCGACCGAAGCTGCCTTGCTAGTTTTAGCATCAAAATGTAATATATACCTAGAAGATCAAAAGAATGAAAGGTTAGAGGAAATACCCTTTAGCTCGGAAAGAAAAATGATGTCTGTATTGTGTAAAGTTCAGAAAGAAAATATAATGTATACAAAGGGAGCTCCAGAATATTTAATTTCAAAATGTAGTCATATAGCAAGAAAAGATGGGATATTTAGGTTGACTAAAAAAGAAAAAGAGAAGATCATGGATGCAAATAAAGAAATGACTTCAAACACTCTCAGAACTCTAGCCATTGCATATAAGAATACCGCTTCCAAAAAAGAAATATTAGAAGAAAACATGATTCTACTCGGAATTGTTGGCATGGAAGATCCACCAAAACAAGAAGTGAGTGAAGCAATCAGGATATGTCTTGAGTCTGGAATAAAGGTAAAGATGATTACAGGAGATAACAAAGAAACTGCACTTTCCATCGCAAAACAAATAGGGCTAAAAGGAAAACTAATGGAAGGAGAGCAACTAGAAAAACTAACAGAAGAAGAACTAGCTAAAATAGTGTTAGATATAGCTATATTCTCCAGAGTAAAGCCAGAACATAAACTAAAAATTGTAAGGGCATTGAAGATAAATGGGGAGATAGTAACCATGACTGGAGATGGAGTTAATGATGCTCCAGCACTAAAAGAAGCCCATATAGGCGTAGCAATGGGCATAGCCGGAACCGATGTATCCAGAGAGGTAGCAGATATGACATTAAAAGATGACAACTTTGCAACCATTGTAGAATCGATAAAGGAAGGTAGGACCATATTTACCAATATCCAGAAATTTGCCACATACCAAGTATCAATAAACTTTTCACAAGTTATGTTAATATTCTTAGCAATAATTCTTGGATTACCTACTCCTTTGGTAGCTATTCAAATTCTTTTTATGAATTTATTTACCGATGAAATCACCGCAATAACATTAGTATTTAACCCTTATTCAAAAGATGTAATTTCTCAAAAACCAAGAAAAAAGTCAGAAATAATAACAAAACCATTATTCCTAATTTTAATGTTGAGTGGGATTATAATGTCCTTGGGGGCACTTGGCGTATTTTTTTATGTACTTACTATTGGAAAATCAATAGCCGCTGCCAGAACAATAGCCTTCTCAACTATGGTCTTCTTTGGAATAACAAATGCATTTAACTTTCGTTCATTTAGAAAATTATCTATAAATAGAAGCATATACACAAATAAAGCCTTATTTTTAGCAGCCCTGGTAGCGATAGGATTTATGATACTGGCAATATATAATCCTATTCTTAATAGGCTATTAGAAACAACCCCGGTAAAACCTATTTATTTATTAATGGGGTTTATAATTTCATTAAGTATAATCATTTTATTTGATCTAATAAAATACTTAAATGAGAAAAGACACATTTGGACAGAAGATATGCAGCACTTTA
>CAZKBE010000011.1:2698-24737 GCA_964551115.1 Candidatus Woesearchaeota archaeon | reverse complement strand
AAAATCACCTCTTTTTTAAACTAAAAATAAAAAATTAAAATTTAGCTCTTAGTGCAACTCTTGGAACAAGTTCTGGAGTCATTTTTCCTGCGCCTTGCCCATTCATCTGAAGATTTGCTCCAACTGAAAGGTTTCCAAGGTTTTTGGATAACTCAACTTCCCCATAGGCCCATTGAGGCCCATTTGCTCCATCTATATTGGCTTCACCAAAGCTCCATAAGTTTAATCCATGTGGCAAACTTGCTGAAGCATAGTAACCTACTATTTGCTTGTTATCCACCTTATCTCCATCCGTATCGGTGAAAATTGGAAGGTATCTAACTAAAGCAAATGTTTTGTTTGGCATAGGTAAAGCGTAGCTTAGCCCTGCTCCAACTTGCGTAAGCAGGTCATTGCCATGAACTCCTTGCAATCTCAAGCTAACTCCCTTGCCAAGGCTAGTATCTAAAGAGGTTTTTCCAAAGTAACCTGCACTAGAGTTATAAAAATCCATCGCACCGGATAGTTTTACCTTGTCAGTTAGTTTAGTTGAATGGTTCACTTCTGCATAAGAGTTTTGAGCAGTACTTTCAGATTCCCTAGAAAGGAAATAAGATAAATCTCCACTTACCTTTGGAGATTGTGCTCTCGCTTCTAGTCCTCCAAAAAGCATATTTAAGCTCGTTAAGCCAACTAAGGCCATTTTTTGTAGTGTTTGTTTCATTTTATTTGTACCTCCTTTCAAGTCTTTGAAAGGAATTTTCTTGTTCACATTATATAATAAACTACTTAGTATTACAATCTTATTATTGATTTTTGATACAAAATAGTAAAGTTTATATAATTAAAGTTAATATTGTTCAATATGGTTGAAAGATTAGATTTAAAGGATAGAAAGATCCTATATGAACTGGACCTAGACAGTCGGCAGAGTTTTGGTAGTGTTGCAAAAAAAGTAAGTTTGAGTAAGAATTCGGTTATAAATAGAGTAACTCACCTTGTAGAAAAAGGAATCATAAAAAATTTTAAAACCATAATAGATTTTGGAAAAATTGGATATTTGCTAGTAAACTTCTGTTTTGATTTAAAATCTGCAAGTCCCAAAATTGAAAAAGAAATAATTGATTTTTTATGCAAAAAGAAGATTGTTTATAGAGTGTCCTCTATGGATGGAAAATTTAATCTGAAGGTGCAAATGATTTCAAAAAGTATGCCCGAAGTACATTCCCTTTGGGAAGAGATATTCAAGAAATATGTTAACTACATAAAAGAAAGACAACTTATAATGGTAACTAGAAATTACTATTACTATCGCCCATATTTATTAGAAAATTCCACGAAGCCTATAGAAATTGCAATTACAAGCCAAGGAAAACTAGAAACATTAGACAAAACAGATATGAGAATATTGAGCATCCTAACAAGAGGTGCAAGGACAAGTGTTTTAGACCTTGCTGATCAAACAAAAATTACCCCAAAAACCGTTATTAGTCGTATAAAGAGCCTTAAGAAACGAAAAGTTATTGTTGGCTATGGGCTGTCTTTTGATCTTGAAAAAATAGGCTATCAAGTTTTCAAGGTTTCGTTTATTCTAACCCGACTTACATCCAACAGGATGACAGATTTTCAGGAATATATCAAAAACCACCCAAATATTATTTATGACGAAGAAGTTGTTGGAGGGGATGACTATGAAATCGAGATACATGTTAAAGATGTTGGTGATTTAAGGGGAATTATAAAGGATATTCAGAGTAAATTTTCAGATATAATCGATGATTATCACATTTTACATGTATTTAAAAATTATAAAGGACTGACATTTCCAGAGAATATATAGCAAATCCTTAAAAACTTGTTTTTTAGTTTAGTATCATGAGAAATTACAAGGTAGGAATACTTGGAGCAACAGGCGCAGTTGGACAGAACTATGCACTTTTATTAGAAAACCATCCGTGGTTTAATGTTAGTTATCTTGCTGCGTCCCCAAATAGTGCAGGTAAAAAGTTTTCTGAGGCTATTAAGGGAAAATGGTTTATGGATAAAGATATGCCTAAATGCTTAGAAGAAATAGTAGTTGGAGATGCATCGGATGTTTCGAGCGCTTTGGGAAAATGTGATTTTGTTTTCTCTTCTTATGAAGGTTCAAAAGAACAAATTCAATCAACTGAAATGGCATATGCAGCAGCCGGAATACCGGTTGTATCTAATAATTCGGCACATAGATGGACTAAAGATGTTCCAATGATAATCCCTGAAATAAATCCTACCCATTTAAAAGCAATTGAAATCCAAAAGAAAAATTATGGGTTTAAAGAGGGTTTTATAGTCACAAAACCTAATTGCTCGATACAGAGTTTTATGGCACCACTTTATGCAATTATGCAAGCAGGATATAAGATAAAAGACCTATCGGTAGTAACTCAACAAGCATTGTCCGGTGCGGGATATCCCGGTGTTCCTTCTCTCTTAATAGGGGATAACATAGTCCCATATATTTCTGGCGAAGAAGATAAGACGGAAAATGAACCATTAAAGATATTTGGTGGCATGAGTGATAAAGGAATAGAGTCTTTAGACAGAACGGTTATGCCCATAAAGGCTAGATGTACAAGAGTGAATGTGAAGAATGGACACAGTGCACATGTAAATCTAACTTTTATAGGTGAAGTCCCTTCAGCAGAAGAAACAATTACAATTTTTAGAAATTTTATGGGAGCTCCTCAAAAGTTAGGACTACCTTCTTCTCCAAACCCGGCAATAATATATAGGGAAGAACTGGACAGGCCACAACCGGCAAAAGATAGTATGGCTGGCAATGGGATGGCAGTTACAGTTGGAGGATTAAAAATATATGAAGACGGATTAAGCTTCACAGGATTATCTCATAACACTATTCGCGGAGCAGCTGGTGGAGCAATACTAACTGCAGAACTATTAGCTAGTATAGGTTATTTAAATAACATTTAAATACTTGCTAAACATTAGATAATTATGAAAATAATAACCAGAAAAACTAGCTCTTGTGGATGTGGAAATAGTACCCCTTGCTCCGGAGCGATTTACGGTCTTGGACTTATAGGTTCTTTAGTTTATTATGTGTCAACAGCAACAACCTTTGGAGGAGTTATACTTGGAATATTAAAATCATTAGTATGGCCCGCCTTCTTAGTTTATGAACTTCTAAAATTTCTAGCTTAACTTGTTTCGTTTCTTAGAATTTGCAATCTTTCTAGATATCTTGAATAATGGGGGGAATAAGAGACCCAAGGGAATCTATCTACTCGTCCAACTAAACAGTTTAATGGAATTGCAACGTCTATAAAATAATTTGGAGAATAATCTCCAGAACAAATAGTTATAACTCCTTCCCTAATCTCAACTAAGGGATTTGATTTTTTTACTATTTCTGAAGTCTTTTTAAAAGTTAAGCCGCTTCCACACTCTTCATCCAGCAATAAAACTCTTTGGTAATTTAGAACATCTACTGAACCAGAAACTTTCAATGGAAATTGAGTAAAATAATTCATGATCTTACCTACCCCCACAAGATCTTTTAGTGGGACTCCAAAGATATTTGGACTTTTTCTAGATACTTCAATTTCTTGGTATTTAACATTCAAAATTTGAGAAACCTTTCTGGCAACATATTCTCCCGAAGTAAGTATGCCTAAAATACAATCAGGATTAAATTCTCTTGCCTTATTAGCTAACTCTTCAATAGATTTATCTACTTCTTCAAGACTTAAAAAATTTGTTCCCATTTCTTGAAGCAGGGTTCTCTCGAGAGATTCTAGTTTATTCTTCATTTTTTAGCTAGATATCGCTAGTTCGAATCACCGAAAAGTATCAGAAAATTTAACTTTAAAAACTTTCCCAACTAGAATTAAAATGAATCTCATTAGGCCCAAAATCTTCTTTCGATATCCCTAAAATTAATATTTACTTTTTAATAGTTTTTCAATCCTATTAAGCTGACTTTGTAATTGCCCAATCTCCCTCTCTGCCTTTCTATTGACTTTGTAATCATACTCCAGCCTTCTTCTATCCTTTTCTGCTTCCCTATTCTGACTCATTAAGATAATCGGAGCCTGGATTGCAGCAAGACAACTTAAAACAAGATTTAGTAAAATAAATGGATATGGATCCCAAGACATAAGTATTCCATAAATATTCATAATTATCCAGCCAATTAAAAGTACAAAAAAAGAACCAATGAACCCCCAAGATCCTGCAATTTTTGTCAGTCTGTCAGCTGCCCTTTGACCAAAAGTTCTTCTACCGTGAATTAAAGAAGCTAATGTCAGACCCGCCCCTTTTTTATTAAACATAAAACCCATAATATCATTTAGGATTTATAATTTAAATAGTTAACTAAATATCTTTCCAAAACAATTAAATAACCGTATCCTGATAAACTTTAATGCAATTAAAGACACCTAGATTGATTATTCGAGATTTAGAAGATAAAGACGCAAAGGCGTTCGCTGAAAATGGAAACGATGAAGAGATAAAGTTCTTTAATTGGTATCTTCCTTATCCACTTACCTTAGCAAAGGCAGAAAAGATAATTACTAAGAGGAAAATACCTCAAGAAGGTCATCGCTGGCTTTATGAACTTGGAATTGTTTTGAAAGAAACCCAAGAGTTTATGGGTATTGTTAGTCTTTACGATGTTGACAAGCCAGAAAATAAAGCTAAACTAGGTTATTGGATCGGGAAAAAATATAGGAGAAAGGGGTATACAAAAGAAGCTATTGAAGAGATTATTAAATTTGCTTTTAAGGAATTAAAACTAAACAAAATTTCTGCAAAGACCATGGCAAGTAATAAAAAATCTGAATCTCTTTTAAAAAAATTAAACTTTAGAAAAGTGGGAATAAAAAGATGGGACAAAGTAATTGAAGGAAAGAAATATGATGTTAAAGAATGGGAATTATTAAATGAATAATGTAGAGATATATATTGGGAGATACATTTGTTTTTAAATAGAAAGAGACTAAATTTTTTATGAAATTTCCAACAGTAGCATTGAGAATTAATGTTCCAAGAGGTATGAAAGAGATAATCTCGGAAGTTGGAACAGATTACCTAAAAGGTTTGGGGAAGCGTTTTCAAGAAGACGGATATAATGATGGACCTAAATCTTTTCACAACCTTTCTAAACATCTTTCTCTGGTTTTTCAACTAGATGGTTGGTATGAACTGCGAGGCATTTCTATGGCTCCTGAAATTCCAAGACTACAGGAGATAGAGGCTAGAAAATTCACGGAATATCAAATCAGATTACAGGGAGATTTGCATTTTGGAGAAAGAAGTCTAAAAGATGTATTTTATTCAGATTCTTTTAGAAAGAAACATATTTTCCCAATTTCAATTTATACAAGTGTGCATGATGAACGCGGAGGCCTTGTAAGAAAAGACTTTACAGAAGATGAATTGAAAGTTGACTTTTCTAGACTAAGGTTTATGCAACCAAATTATTTTCCTGCACCAATGCTTAGTAATCCTTACCAATTCGAACTTAGCGATAACGGCAGAGGGTTGACATTGGAAGTTGCGAAGGCTCAGGAAGATACTCCGATAATAGAAAAATAAATACATTTAAAATATCAAATAACCCTTTCTATTCAAAGGACTCATAGTTTAACGGATAGAATATCAGGTTTCGGCCCTGAAGATGGGGGTTCAATTCCTCCTGGGTTCATAGAAGATCTCTATTAAATTAATCGCTTTGTTATAAGTCGAAATTATTTAGAATGTCTCAAAATTAAACTCTATCAATTGAAAACGATTTTAGAAACTAAAATATACTTTCTTCTTCTTGTTTTGGCTGGTTCTTCATATTCTCTTTTATAGCCTTTAGTGCAACACGGATATTTTTGTTAAGTTGATTCATAGAGTCTTCTAATTGTTCTTTATTTTTTGTCCCAGTACAAACAAGTTTACCATTACTAAAAAGCAAAAAGGTTGCAGTTGGCTTGACTAATTTATAGACCAAACCTGGAAATTGCTCTGGTTCATATTCGGTATTTTCAAGTTCTAGAGAAAGGGTATTTAAGTTTAAATCCAAATCAATACTACCTGAAGCTACTATATTTTGAACATTAATCTTAGGTTTAATTGTAACTTTCACATTTATTTTTTTCAATTGTTTTATAACTTGATTAATTACTTCTCTTACCTGAGCAACAGATTTAACACCAGTACAAACTAAATTTCCAGAAGAAAATACAAGTACTGCAGACTTTGGCTTTTTTACTCTTAAAACCAATCCTGGAAAAGTCTCAGGATTATATTCAGTATTTGATTGTGTCCTAGCCAATTTTGATAAAGAAATCTCTTTTTCTAAAGAAGTTGTAGCAACAATATTTTGAACAACCAAATTGCTCTTTTTTTCAACCATACCCTTTATAAAGGGTTTGCCTTTTTAAAGCTTTGCCCGAGACTTCAGAACTTCTTTTTTTATTTCTGATAAAGAAGAAATGTCTTTCCAGCTTTTATCAGGACGATATCTTAGTATCCTAGGAAACCGCAAAGCATAGCCAGAAGAATAAGACTGACTAGCCTGGATATTCTGATAGGTGATCATTACAACAACATTTGGAGAAACTCTTACGATATTATTCTCCTCACTTTCGACAAGAGGCAAAAGGATATCAGTTAGTTGTTCGTAGGTTAAACCCTCTTCTTCCTTTTCTTTTAAACCAGAAGAGACTCGCCCAACTTCAAGAAGATCTTCTCCATCTCTACAAGCGACAATAAATGATGTTAAAGCTCCGCTTCTCTTACCTGTCCCATATTCTGCACCTACAATTACTAAGTCTAAGTCATTTGCTAAAGGTTTTAGTTTACACATATATCCTACTTTTCTACCCTGCTTATAACTAGAATTTAGGGATTTTATCATAATCCCTTCTTCCCCAAGTTTTAAAGCTTCTTGAAAAAATTTATCTGCTTCTTCTTCATTATCTGTAATTATTTGAATTGCAGGTCTAATCTTAAATGGTTCCGGAATTATAATCTCTTCTACAATCTTTCTTCGGTCAATAAAAGGTTGTTTGATTAATTCTTTCCCATTGTAGGATAGACAATCGAAAATGTTTATTTCTACGGGTAACTCATCCATTAATCTTTCAATCTCATATTTTCTCTTAATTCTCTGGCTTATCGACTCAAAAGGTAAATATTTCTTAGAGGCTTTATCAAACCCAACTATTTCAGAATCTAAAAGAAAACTTTTACCTTTTACGTTCTCATTTACTCTCTGTACAACATCGGGAAATTGCAATGTAACATCCTCAAGTTTTCGAGTAAATAAAAGAATCTTTCCAGACTCTTCTTTACTAATAAGCATCCTAAAACCGTCATATTTCTGTTCAATTGCTGCAGGTTTACCACATACTTCAAATGCCTCAGCCAAATCTCCTACCTTTACAGCTAGCATAAGGTTTATTGGTTTACCAGGATTTAAAGATATTTTTTCAAGAAAATCTTTTCCCTTATTACAGGCATTAAGTATCTCTGAAAAATCATTAGAAAGATCATACTTTTCTTGAATTAATTCTTTATTCTCACCATTAAAAAATAACTTTGAAAACGCATCAATAATGGTTGGTGTTGATACTCCTATTCTTAGATTACCTAAAATAGTTCTAGACAAATACCTTGCTTCTAATGGGCTAGCCAGAGAATATAATTCCGATATCAGAGATATCTTTTTATCTATTGCGCCTTTACCTTCAAAAGTTGTAATCTTTCTGAGATTATCAACTACCTTCTCTACTAGAAGTTCTTTGTTAAATAAAGCGGACTGATTTTTCTTTTTAATTAAAAACTCTGAAACATCTCCAAGATCTCCAAGCCTCTTGAATTCATTCATAACCTCTGTTGTTTTTATACCAAATGATTTTGAAATTGCTTTTACCAATATCTGTTGAGATATGCCTAATTCTCTTTGATCGAAATCTGGAAAGACTCGGCCAACCAAAAGATAAGAAAACTCTGGATTTTTTAATTCTTTTAGAAACTCCACAAGAATTTCTACTTTTTCTAATCTTTTATTAGTACCAACAATACGCTCGTATAAATTACAAAATGTTAAATAGATCATATTAAATTTGACTAAGGAGAGTTTATATCTTTTTGTATCTTTAGAAACTTCTTTCCCTTTATCATTAAAAGGTTATTAGTTACACGAGACTTAAGTTTCTTGTCTAGTGTTGCTAGGACAGTTAGAGGATTTTTTTTACAATAATCTACAATCGCATTATCTACAACCAATTTATCTAATTTAATCATCTTTATAGGATAATCGTTTTTAATTTGATTATCTAGAATATCCAAGAATAACTTAGCTGCCTGCCTATCTTTTATTGTCTCTGAAGGATCTTTTGTAAACCTTTGTATTTCTACCATCACTTGCTCAGGTATTACCCATTTTACTGACTCGTCAACTATCTGACTGATTAAATTAAAGAAGTCTATCTTTTGTTTAGTACAAGTTATTGCGAAATTAGTATCTATTAAAATCTCCATAATATTAGAAAAGATAGCAAGCTTTATATAATTAATTGAGCTTATTTCTTTATGCAAGAAAAAGAGAATATTGTCAGGATATTAAATGAGACCTTAATTGCCTTAAAAAAAAAGAATAGTTTAAGACTAAAGAGCTTATCAGATCAGACAAATCATAGCGCTACAATCTATCAAGATCCAGATAATATAATTGTAGCCGTTCTTGTTTATACCATTGGGAAAGTTTTTGAAAGAGCAAATTACCACCGTATGGATGGATGGGAACCATTTATCAAATCACTAATTAAAAACTTAAAGAAAGCCATAGATAGTTTAGTAAATGAGGATCTGGAAGCTTTTAGGAATTATTTTGGACAGATCAGAACATCGGTTAATGAGATCGATGGGAGTCTAAAAGACTACATAAATGATGTGTTCTATAAGGCGGGGATAAATAAAGCATTTAAGTTTTATGAACATGGATTAAGTTCCCAAAGAACAGCAGAACTTTTAGGAATTTCATTATGGGATTTAAACGCCTATATTGGTCAAAGCAATATTGCAGAAGCAAAAGTCTCGGAATCCATACCTATCAGAGACAGATTAAAAATAGCCGAGGAGTTCTTTTCATGAAATTTCTAATATTTGACGCCGGCCCACTAATTTCATTATCTTTAACTGGAACTATTGGGATTTTAGAGAAGCTTAAGTCCAAAAATATCGAATTTATAATTACTCCACAAGTAAGAAAGGAAGTAATTGATAGAGCTATAACAATCAAAAAATATAAATTAGAAGCAATAGAAATATTAGATTTAATTGAAAGAGGGATTCTAAAAGAATCTTCAGATTTTATTAAGGATGAAGAATTAGCTAAGGAAACAGCTAATATTTCCAATTTTACCAGAAGGATAATTACTGCAGACGGAGAGAATATCAGCTTAATACAGGAAGGAGAAGCATCTTGTTTAGCATTTGCAAGACTTTGTAAGAGTGAAAGTCTAATAGCTATCGATGAGAGAACAACCAGATTGATAAGTGAATCAATTGAAAATCTTAGGGGAATTATGGAAAAGAAGTTACATCTGAATCTTCAAATAAATAAAAAAGGTCTAGAAGATTTTAATAAATTTAGGTTTATCCGTTCAAGTGAATTAGTATTTATTGCATTTGAAAGAGGATTAATTCCATTAAAAAAAGACAAGGAAACCTTAGATGCCTTACTTTATAGTTTAAAGTTTCGTGGAGCTGCCATATCTTCCAGAGAAATAGAAGAAATGAAGGAAATGATTTAAAGGGCAATAAACCCGTAATCCATAAGTTTTTAAGTCCCTAATTTTTACTGAATCTATGCCCATGTCGCATAATGGTATTGCATCGGATTGCTAATCCGAGCCCTTCGGGGCCCCAGAGTTCGATTCTCTGCATGGGCATTTTAGAAATTAAGACCTTTAGAAACTAATCCAATTTAGTATAAATGGAGCTTAAAGAGTCTATTAAATCTTGATCTTTGATCCTTTTAGAATAACTCCGATGTGTACACTCCCTAACGATAGCATCTAAATCTCTTGAACCACTCTTCAAGGGTTTAGTATCTTTATTTAGTATATTTCCAGTAACTTCTTTTTCCCAATTTCTTAGTTCAAATGATTGGGTTGAAGAAGGGGTAAATCCTTGTGAATAAGGCTCGCTTGCACCCTTTAAGACATAATGAGCAAGCATGCCTAAAGCAAAGGTATCTGAAGAATAAGTAGTAAATGATTGATCCCTCATTAACCTTTCTGGTGCAAAATAAGGAAAAGTACCTCTGCACATCCCCGGAACAAAATCCTTCCCAGCCGGAACTTTTTCTACCCCATCAAAATCTATAAGAGTTATATCCTTACCGCCATCATTTAAAATGGCATTTGCAGGCTTTACATCGCAATAAATCATGCCTTTATTATGCATTCCTTGAAGACTTTTAGCCCACTGTAACAAGAATTTGGTAGTAGATTTTATATCTAAAGAGTTTCTAAAAGCATTCAGACTATCCCCCCTAACAAGTGGTCTGGCTAATTTATAATTCTCTTTGTCTATCAAGAAATGTTTTGGAACGTAGGGTATATCTTGAGAATTCTCAAAAAAGTCACATTCCCTATTAAACCTCCTTAAGCAACTTGGAGAAGTTGGATCAAATACCTTCCAGAGTTCATAACCAACTCCATCTGTAAATGCGGTAACATCTTGAGTGAATAGAGAAACACCTTCCGAGTTCTTAATTTCCATGTTTAACTGAGTATGTTTTGATTTATAAATCTTTCCATTATGTAACTACTACCAAAGGACACAATAAGTCTGCCAAGAGAGATTATAAATATTATCCCTATAACCTAAATATGGTGTCACTTTAAAATAATAACATTAACAAAGATTTATAAAGTTATAACTAATAAAATTAATATAATGAAACTGTCTATTTTAAATAAACTCAGCCCAGAGGGGAGAGAACAGGTAATATATTTAGAGGGGAAACTAAGAGAGATAGCTGAAGAATTAGCTTCTACAGGTTTAATATTAAATACGCCAAATGAAGGTTTGTTATTCTAATTGTTTCTAAATCCCAATCTTTAAAAACGCCCTTATATAACATCAGATAAAGGGTCTATAGGATAACGGTTAATCTGTCCGCCTCCAGAGCGGGCGATGGGGGTTCGATTCCTCCTAGGCCCATTTAGAATTAATATTAAAGAAAACTATGACGATTAATTATGCATTGCGTATCTTAACAAACCGCCAACGCCACCAAGATTATCAAATTGGACTCCTTCTGCTGTTTCATTAGACACTAAATGAACTTCTACAGAGGTTTGTTTAGCAAGTTCCTCGAATTTATGAATCTTATCTCTAGACAAGGATTTGGATAAAATTAACTTTGCAACCATGCCAGCATTTAATCTTTGTTCAACTTCTAATTCCCCATAAGCTACTTTTTCAGGGGTCTTTCCAATTGCTGAGAAAAACTCATCTATAATCTTTCTTTGTTTAGTGACTTCTTGTTCTTGTAAGATATCTTCACAAGATTGAACTAATGCACGAAGTCCTGCAACTCCGGTATCTCCAATATCTCTGACGGCAATAACTTTCTCTTTTAAGGCAGTAACTAGTTGTCCAGTTTCTAAAAACTCTTCTTTTGTTGGAATTGGACCACCAACTAGAATACCTTTTAAATTTTTTAACTCAAAAAAAGAATCTTTTACAATCTCAGCAACTCTTCTGAAAAACTCTTTTGCTAAACCCTCAGTTATACGATGATAACGTTGAGCGCTTTGACCGCCAGCTTTTACTTTGCTTGGAACTCCAGAAGTTAAGTGTTCTATTAGCCTAACTGATTTTCCCTCCAAAATGCCAATACTTGCTTCTTTTCTTTCAATTATAATTAATCCATAGACCTCATCGGTTACACACATCTCCTTTAGAGGGTCTAAAACAAAAGTTTGATCGCAGCGATACATTCTAATTTTAAGAGGTTTGGGAGGTTCAATTGTCCAGGTTCTAAAATCATCCTTACCTTCAACTTCTGAAATGTTTCCAGCATATAACGCTAAACCATTGATAGGTGTTTCCCCTAAATTCTTTAGCTGTCTTGAGATCTTTTCTAAAGCATCCGTAACATTCTTTCTTGTAGAATTTGACTTGATATTTGAAGCAGTTCCTTTTTCATCTTCAATTTGTTTTATCACATTGAATATATTAAAACCTGCAGGAATTAAAACAGTAATAAGCTCCGTGTGCCTTCCACGATAGGTTTCCAACTCTTTAAGTGTTTCTTCAAGTTCATATTTTTGTGCTTCATTCATATTATATTAATCTAAAAGGGATTTATAAAGATGTTGAGAAATGTTAAACTAACTTATGACAGATTTTCAATTCCTTTTCAAAGTCTTTAAGCTCTTGAGGAATGTTCATTCCCGAAAGTTCTTTGTTTAATGCTAAACCTTGTTCTTTCTTTGTCTTCCAAACGTTAGAATCAAAATCCATTATCTGTTTTATCTTATCTAAATCTGCATGAACTGCATTAGATTTTGGCCATTCTATTTTTAATAGATCTAGACCTAACTCTTTTCCAATAAGGCTTGTTATCTGAGGAATTACTGGATAAATTAATATCAAGAATCTTTCGAGTAAGAAGTATAATGTCCACCTAGCTGCATCAGACTCCTCTTCGGTAAAATTTCCCTCTTGATTATACGCCCTATTCTTAACTATCTCAACATAATGAGAAGCAAATTTTTCCCATAAAAATTCTCTAAGTTCTCTTACAATTTCTTGAAACTCATAAATTTCATAACATTTATCTGCTCTTTCTGTTAAGTTCTCTAAATGACTTACAAACAATTTATCAATGTTCATTAGATTCTTAGGTTTTTGTTTTGGTTTATCAAATTGAAAGATAAATTTGGAAACATTTAATATCTTGTTAAGAGTCTTTAATTCGGATTTAATCTTTTCTTTAGAGCATGCAACATCTCCTTTTGATAAGTCCCCTTCAATTCCTGCCCAAAGCCTCATAGCCTCTCCGCCAAAATCTCTAAGGATCTCTTGAGGATCTATAATATTACCAACGGATTTACTCATCTTTCTTCCATTACCATCTAAAATATGCTGGTGGATCCAAGCATCCTTAAAGCAAACTTTGCCGGTTTCTAAATAACCTCTTAATATAGTATAATAAAGCCATGTTCTTACAATCTCTTTTCCTTGTGGCCTAAGTGTTGCAGGATATGATTTTTTAAAGAAATCTTCATCTCGTTTATAACCTAATACAAATAATTCTGATATTGAAGAATCCATCCAAGTATCTAAAACCCTTTCATCTCCTCTCCAAACAAAATCCTTGAAATCTGAAACTTTCTTTCCAGTAAACTTTCCACCTTTCCATACCTGTGCATCTTGAGGGACTTGTTCTTTCCATGGCTGTAAATATTCTCCGGAAGAAGAAACAGCTACATAATCTTCTGAAAACCATAGGGGTACAGGAGTAGCATAATACCTCCGTCTAGATATCGGCCAATCGATAGAAACAGAATCAACCCAATCATCCAGTATCTTCTTGGACTCCCGTGGATAAAAGGTAATTTGGCTAGCAAGTTTTCTTAAGTCTTCTTTAAATTCCATTTGCTTTAAATACCATTCAGGCATTTCGATGAACTCTACTTCTGCGCCGCTTCTTTCAGATATTGGTGTTCTATGAGTTATACTTTGTTGTTTTATCAACAAACCCCTTTCTTTTAGTGTTTGAATAATCGCTTCTCTAGCTTCTCTTATTTTCAAATTTTGAAATTCTTTTGCATTTTCATTCATAGTCCCATCTTGATTTATAGAAATAATTGGTGTTATTCCCTGTTCTCTAAAAAATTGAATATCTGTTAAATCTCCTGCAGAACACATCATAACTAGGCCAGTACCCTTATCAATTTGTGCAAATGGATGTGCTTTTATTGGGACTTCTATGTTGAATAATGGGGTAATTGCAGTTTTACCTTCCAGATGTTGATATCTATCGTCTTCTGGATTAAATATAACCATGCCACAACTACAAATCAATTCTGGCCTGGTAGTTCCAATAACAATCTCCTCTCCGGTTTCTTTAACAGTCCATTTGATATCATTAAAAGTAGAAGCAATTTCTTTGTATTCTATCTCGGAATCGGCAATAGTTGTCCTTAACTTTGGATCCCAATTGTTAATTCTAGTGTCTTCATAAATAAGTCCTTTTTTGTATAATTCTAAAAAAGTTATTTGGGTTAACCTTCTATATCTTGGAGAGTCTGTTTCATAAATACTCCCTATAGCATCTCCCTTTTTATAAGAGCTAAAGGATATTCCTATTTTAGCAAAACTATCGATAGACTCTGTTCCAGCTTCTTGCAATAATTGTTCACAGTACTCCATAAACTTCTCTCTTCCAACAGAAAAAGCAGAAATTTTATACTTCTTCTCTGCACCCATCTCAATAGGTAAACCATTGTTATCCATACCTAAGGGAAATAATACCTCAAAACCCTTCATTCGTTTGTATCTTGCAAAAAAATCCATGAAAGAATAGGTTATAGCATGACCCATATGTATTGGAGAGTTTACATAAGGCGGAGGAGTATCTATTGAAAAAATAGGTTTATCTGTTTTAGAATTGAATAAGTATATCTCCGATTCCTTCCAATTTGTAATAACTTGTTTCTCAACTTCGGGGGACCAATTTTTCAAAGATTTGAAATCGATTTCTGCCATAAAAAAACTATAATTAATGCCTTTAAAAAACCTTTCTTAATTTCCTCTTCTTCCGTTAGCTCTTAAACTAGGCCTAACTTTTGGAGCCTTAACAGGGGAATTTCTTAAACCTCTTGCTTTTCTTCCAGCAGAAGATTTTCCTCTAAAGATTCTTTTCTTGTTTGCAGGTTTAGCCAAATAACCAAGCTCTTTGTCCGTTCTAATAGTTGGAGCATTTCTATCCGCTAGTATAACTTCATAGAAATAATTCATACCATCTTGGCCAATCCAATAAGAACCAATAACTTCACAATTCTGATATTTTCTTGCAGCTCTTTGTTCAGCTATTTCCTTATAATTCATGCTAAGATTTAAACGAATATGCATTCTCTTTGATCTTCTTCCTTTCTTTGGTCTTGACCTTTTATGACCGCCCCTAAGAAGTTTAACTCTGACAACTACAATTCCTTTTTTTGCCTTGTACCCTAAAGCATGTGCTCTATCCAATCTAAGAGGTTTTTCAACCGGAGTAATTAAACCACTCTTTCTCCACTCAACCATTCTAGCTTTAAGTAGCTTATCATCTGGCTTCTTCCAAGCTGCTCTCAAATATTTTACTAATCCCATAATAATCTATCGTAAATAATGCTTTTTAAAGTTAATGTTGACCCATACTTTGATAAAAATATATTAAATCTTAAAGTTTGAACCCTTTTTAATCTTTTATTTAGACAAAAACTAAATAATTAAAGAAATCTAAAATTAATTTAAAAAGTATAAATATAGATTATTTGTAATTTAATCTAGATAAAGATAAAAGAGAATATTATTTTAAAATTTAGTTATATAAAAACTCAGCCCTTTACTGCACTAGGCGCTTCACCGCCATGCCAGGTGAATCTCGGACGAATCCTCATTTGATATATTCTTTCAGAATTATCGTCGAGTAAAATTGCTGAACCCCTTAACTTTGGAAGAGTGTTCATTTTTTGCTGTATTCCTTCATATACGTAATTTTGCATAATAGAATTCAATGCTTGTATATCTGCATCAGATGTTAATTTATGAGACATAACTACATCCGATTGAGTCATTGCATCTGTATGAATTTTTCCAGGTTGCTGAGTTGCAAGAACTAAAGAAATTCCTGGCTGTCTTCCTTCTCTTAATAATTGTATCAATGCATCGCTTGCAGGGGTTTTTCCTTCTTTTGGAAGGAATTCATGAGCCTCGTCGATAAATATCCAAACAAGGGGCATACTTCCTCCGCCAGATAAATACCCGCTAGTCATGCCTCTTTGGACAGACCGAACTTCTTCTTCTTTTCTAGAAGCCATCCTTTCTAAAAATAATTTTTTACAAACCAACCCAATAACTAAAGCCCTAACATTAAAACTTCCAATAGAAGAATACATTGACAAATCTATAATACTCGTTTGTCCAGCTTTTACTAAATCTTTTATTGCAGTCCCCTCTTTCTCGTCAAATATTTTCCAAGCTTTTGCAACTTCAAATAAGGATCCAACAGTATTTTTTATTTCTTGTCTAAACTTGTCCGTATTTTGGATTTCTGCTAAGATCTCCTCAAAAGTAAAACTTTCTTTTTCTTTAAGTTTTGTTATTACATTTGTCAATAATACGGCAGATTCCTGGGTGAAATTTAAGTCGAATAAAGAAACCCAATCTTCGGCATTTAATTCTGAAATTTTTATTCTAAACTCCTTATCTACAGGTATACCTTTCTCGCCGTATTCTTCAAAATATCCTGCTGGTGCAAATACTTCTGTCTTTATATTTTTCGGTTCTAAATTCCAATCTAAAAGTAAATCCTTATCTTTGTAATTCTTAAATTTCATAGTCCAAAATATGCCCATCGTGTCAAAGATTAAAGAAGAGATATTTAGGTCTTGTTCCCCTTGCATTTCAGAGATCGATTCCGAGATAACTCCTAAGCTATAAGATTTTCCAGAGCCTCTTTTTCCACAGACCATCATTACATGGCTTCTTGAAATATCTAAATAAATGGGATTAGATAAAGAAGTGTAATTTTCCATATTGACATAACTCTTACCAATGTAAGCTAAACCCCTCTTCCCAAGAATTTTATTATCTCCCTCGTTTCTTCCAACAATCACATCAAATGGCATAATATGTCTAATAATTCAAGGTTTTTAATTCTTTCATTATCTCTAAACCCATGTTTTGACAATTATATTATTTAAACCAAACAAAAAGTCTAATCCTCTTAGGATTGTAATGATCAATTAACCCACTTATTATCCTCTCCTGCGAAAAGACATCTCCAGGAATATAAATATCAAGCCCACATGGACCGGTTAGATTACAAATCTTAATTGTAAAGTTAAGATTTGGGAGAGTATTATTCTCAATAAAGTTCTTTATAGGAGCTTCTTGAAGGTTAATTGTAGCATTCCGAAGGGTTTCATTTTCTGCAATCCTATTAAGTATTTCTACTTGCCAATCGGCAATATACCTTTGATTAGTATTGGTATTTTGTTGGTTAGAATAAATTAATAAAACTGCGCCTAAAATTAACATTATGGCTATAACTGCTTCAAAGATCTTTAACCATCCTCTTTTGTTTCTAATTACCATATACTAAATACAAACTCCCTATTTATTAAGTCTCCGTTAGTATTAATAACCGAAAGCAGATAGTTTTTTGCAATTACCTCAATTTCTTCAGATATTTCTTTTCTCATACTATACTGACCATCCAGAGTATAAATCTCAAAATTGAGAACAGCCGGTATTCCTAAATCCTCTTTTAATCCTGTATAGTTGGAGTAATATTTCTTCTCTATATTTGTAAGACTTTTATTAGACAAAACAGTACTGTTAGAAATGCTTCCAACAATTAAATTTTCCTTAGGCCCATTTAATTGAAATTCATTTGAAAAATAAACATAGTAAAAATTACCTGTAAAATTTTTATAAATCCAGTTTTCAGAAGAAATATTTGCAGGGGCATTACGACTAGCGGAAGACCCATTAACAAAAACAGTTACTATTGGAGTATTTGCCAATTCTGTAAAAGAATCTTTAAGAGAAATTATAGCCACATCGGATAGTTTTGTATTATCTAGAGGTTTAATATAAATTAAAATGAACACCACCATAACTAAGAATATTGTAAATGATAAGATCATTTCCAAATGCCCACTTCCTTTTTTTATCATTTTATTTCTTAACTTTCTTTATTTATATAGTTTCTGCTAACGGAATATTACTTCAGCAATGCCAGATAAGACTAATGCTAGAGATACTAAGATAAATGAATGTTTAATTCCTGCACTAATTTTACCTTCTGAGATCTTCCCAATTACTAGACCTGAGAAAAAAGACTGAACGATCAGAAGGAAGAAGTTTGCAGAAGTTAAATCAACTTGTTCTTTTGTATCAATATTTAAGTCTTGGACAGGACCCATATTTTTAACTAAAGGCATTAAAAAAAATTGTAAGACTAGGATAATCAATATAAATACAAAGAATATAATATAACCTTGTACAATTAAATTTGCAATTGCAGCTCTTCTTTCTTTTTGTATGACCTCGGTTTGATTAACCGACGAAGCAACAGAACCAAGGATAGTATTTATCTCTCCACCTGAACGACTAGCCTCTGAGATAAGGTTTACAGATCTTGCAATTACAGGACTTTGAGTTTCCTCTGCAAAGGTCTCAAAACATTTAGTAAGTGGAATTCCTAAGAATACTTGATTTGCTAATTTTTGTATATGAACTCCTAATGCCCCATAATCCCTATTATGAAGATTGATTATAGACTTACTTATTGGCGTTCCAGACCTAACATTTTCTACTATATCTCTAATAAACTCTAAAAACTTTTGTTCTTTTTCTTTCTGTATGTTGAGCTTTCGATTGTATTGAATTACAAAGGGAACAAGTGTAAAGAGAACCACCAAGATAATTATAAGGTTTCGTACAGATGGTTGGTCTTTTAGAAATACCCAACTAAGTGAGATGATTAATATTCCGATTAATGTAGCAATTATTGGTCCTTTTTTCATGTTAATTTTTTGGTTGTTTCACTTGCAAGACTGCTAGGAAAATCACATTTAATAACGATACTAAAAAGATAATTAGAAAGTTGAGGCTAGCCGCACCAATTCCAATGTCAAACCCAGTCATACTCATAACAACAAAAACAATCATTAAAATAAGCGGTGCAGTGATCAATAAGCTGATGTATACATCCATAAAGGTCTCTGCTGCAGAATTACTCTTCTGACGATCCAGCCTATAATCAATTAATAAATTTTCTGACTTCTTCTCTAAATAATTCTTTAGAGAGCCACCACTAGTAATGTTAATTGAAATTCCAGAAAACAATTCCATCAAGGCAGGATTTTGCATCCCTTTTGCAACATTTGTTAGGGCCGTTGCAAGATTATAACCATATAGGTCTATCTGATTTACAACTTTTCTCATTTCCATACCTATTGCAGGATATTCTTTTGATTTTGCAATAAGCCTAAACATTTTAGTTGGTTCTAGATCTGAAGAAGCAATTGCAGACATATAAATAGTAGCGAAGGGCAATTCTTCTTGGATCTTTTTCTCAATTGAACCACGAGTTAAAGAAGGATAGGAATATAAGAAAATGAAGACACTTGTAGGAATAAAAAAGAATAGTAATGATGCAATAAGCACGCTCTTTGTAAAGATAAAGATAAATATTGCTAAAAAGATACTTACAAAAAAAGAAACGATGGTGAAAAATAAAACACTCGAAAAATAGTTCTGTACTAATACCGGCATATTTGCTCCAATCAAATCTTTTTTTAGTTCAGATAAACTAGCTAAATTCCTATCTGCAAAACCAAAAAAAACTCTTTCAGAAAAATTACCTGAACTTTTCTTCTCTAAATTAGTCTGATTAAATAATCCATCACCTTCCATAATTAAATTTAGAAATTGTTCTTTATTAATCTTGCGAATTTATTAGACGGTTGAGTTACTTGGACCAATGCCAAATTTAGCTAAAACTGCCGGAGAATTTCGCAAATAATCTATAGCAATTCTTTGAACAGACTCAACATCAACTATATTTCTTTTAGCTAACTCATTTAGAAGCTTTGTTCGATTGTCTAACTCAATAAATAATTGGCTTACACTTATACCGTTAGTTTTCTCTATTTTTTTAAATACTTCCATCTCTTTTTTGAAATAAAATTTGTCTCTAGATGGATCCCATATTAAAGGAACATTACTCTTTGAAGTTCCATCTGCATTTACATTAATAACCTCAATAATCTCCCTAAGTTTTCTAGTTTCTTTAGTTCCGATTACTGCATGGACCATTATAGCAATGGCATCTAGTTCGTTTACTAAAGAAGGGCTTAATTCTATGGGAGGAGTTTCTAATCTTCTTATAACCGCCTCTAAAGAGTCTGCATGAATTGTTCCAAGAGAAGAGTGTCCAGAAGCCATACCCTGAAATAATACTGAAGCTTCCTTACCTCTAACTTCTCCAACAATCACATAATCGGGAATCTGTCTAAAAGAGGCCTTTAATAGGGAGAACATATCAACCTCCCCAACACCTGAAGAAACTCCTTCCCTCACAACCGAAGGAAGCCAGTTATCACGAGGTAAGTTCAATTCACGAGTATCTTCAATGGAAACAACCCTTGCCTCTGGCGGAATAAAGAAGGCGATTGCATTAAGTAATGTTGTCTTTCCTGAACCCGTTCCCCCTGCAACTAAAACATTTAACTTGTATTGCATGAGTATCCAAAGATAAGCTAGCATTTCCGGGCTAACCGTTCCCATTTTAATTAAATTTATGGGGGTCCAAGGAACTTTAGTAAACTTTCTGATCGTAAATGTTGGCCCTCTTGATGAAACATCTTTTGTATAGGTAGCATTAACTCTCGAACCATCAGGTAAACTCCCATCTAAAATCGGGTCTGCATAAGAAACATATCTCCCACATTTCTGAGCCATTTTCTCAACAAAATTTGCTAATTTATCTACATCGTGAAATAATATGTTTGTCTTGAGATTTCTAAAAATTCTATGAACAAGATAAACTGGTTGATCAGTTCCATTACACTGAATATCTTCAATAAAGTAGTCATGCATAATAGGTTCAATTTCATTTAACCCCACAAAATCCCGATATAGGAAATAAAAAATATCATTTAGGGAAGATTCACTTAATTTAACATTTAAATTTTTTATTGCCTTCTTCATTAAATCCCGAATATACTCTTGGTTATCTTCACTCTTTAAACTCTCTGAGAAATTGATCATTTGCCTTATACTCTCCTCTACCTTTAGAAATATTCCTTTCTCCTCTTCGGATAATGTGGGCTCTTCCAGCTCATATACTACATCCTGCTTTTGAGCATTCCAGTAAATATGTGCATAAGCAAAAGGCGGCAAAAGACCATATCTAAGATTAATCTTTGTCTTATCATCCGTGGAATGTAATTGGGGAGTTTTTGGATTAGTATTTATAATCATCCTCTTGTCTCAAGGTTTACCTTACCTCCGCCCTTATTCATAAAAATAATTGTATATGGTGTTGGAGATTCTTCAATCTCTAGCATTTTTTCTTCATTTGAAACAGTAAGATTATATATCCCTGAATAACTTAGACTAATATAAACGTTATAGGGATTAGCTGTTTCTGTCCTAACATTTATCTTTCCAAACAATACATCACTACCTGGCTGACTGTATTTATATTTAGATTCTAACTCCCAAGTGATTTTATCCATAGCAGAATCGATAGTTATTCTTCCCCTAGATAATTTAAGACCTAAGATTCGCTGATTTCCGGGAGAGTCTTGAATTTCAAGTATTCTTCCATGAATTTGATTAAAAGACTCTATTGTTTGCTCAATAACTAACCTGTCCCTTATCTCATCTATCCTAGGTTTAGCTATAGCTAATAGAACACCAATTATAGAAATCCCTATTAAGGTATACACTACTGTTTCTACCCAGATCTGGGCTTTTTTCTTTCTCACCATTTTCTTATATAAAATCGAAATTTAAAAAAAATAAAAAAAATAAAATATTTTGTTTAAGCTGTACAGTCAATTAATTGTACTTGACTTGTTGAAGCATCACACTGTTTAAGGCTATTACCCATCTTCACAACTGGTGAAAGAGTAATAGATTTAGCGGTATTCGAGATGTTTGTAAGCTTAAACACTCTATAGCCCCCATTAGTAAGCAAGCTAACATCTGTTTGGTTAATTTCTGCAGGCGCTGAATTTCCATCAGAGTCCAATACTTG
>CAZKBE010000011.1:0-2598 GCA_964551115.1 Candidatus Woesearchaeota archaeon | reverse complement strand
GTTCCTTCTGCGTTTATATCTACATCGCTTAGAGCGTTTAAACAAGCTGTTCCACCTTGTAAGCTATTTCTTACCATAGGCACAACTACTGCCCCAATAATACCTACGGCAGCAACTGCAATCATGATTATTAAAACTGTGGATACTATATCACTTATCGCTTTTTTTGTTTTCATATTATTTACCTCCTTTCATTATTCTAAGTCTATGACTTGTCCGCTATTTAAACATGTTGTGACCCTATTGTCTTGTTTTCCTTTTATATTTCCTAATAATTGTGGATAAATAATTAGACTATCTACACCAGCACCAAGTAGTATTTCCTTTTCGCCACTGGTTCCAAGAGATGGAACACTTACATTCCAAACAGATGGAATAGAAGAATCACTTCCTTCTTGCCTAATCTCTAGAGACCCTATACCTACAGGACCTTCATTTACAACAACGATCGTTACCTTTCCCAATCCCTTTACCCAATCTACCTTTATTTTAACACTTTCACAGACTTGATCAATTGGAGAGCCTTTTTTTTCTATCTGCTCAAAAATCCATCCTCTGGCCCAAATAAATATGATCATTGCAAGGACCATTGCAAGAGCGATTAATAACACAGTTGCTACAATGGGCGATAATCCTCTTTTTTTACTTACTACCATAAAATTAACTATTAAGAGTACTTTATAAAACTTTCTTCTAAAGGATGTTTACCTTCTAAGCGATCCAAATAAACAGGAATAATTAATCTACGAAAGTTAGTTATTTGACCCTACAAACATATTTAAATCTTAAAAGATAATTAGATCTTATGGCTCACCAATGCGTTCACTGTGGAAAGATCTTAATGGAAGCAAATAAGGAGATATTGGAAGGTTGTTCGGATTGCGGAAGTAAATTCTTCTTTTTTATTAGAGATGAAAATCTTGCAGCTAAGAAGAATCAAGAGCAACTTAACTTAAAAGAGTTTACTCCTCAAGAAAAGATAGTTATGGAACAAGATGTCCGAGAGATATTAAAAATAGAGGATGATCTAACTCCTGTGGTTTTAGATATAGAATCAATCCAGATAATTGGGCCAGGTAAATTTGAAATAGATATTGTTTCTTTAATGAGCAGAAAACCCGTAGTTATAAAACTTGAAGAAGGTAAGTATATCATTGATTTAGATTCTGTAAAAAAACATTCAAACTAATCCATCTAAGGAAATCTTAAGATAAACAAGTATAACGTATTTGATGGACACCGATAAATAATACCTAATGAATCCCCGAAGATTTAAAAATACTCTTTTCTTTTAGATTATATGAATACAATAAAAAAAGTTCTAAACGATGTTTTGGCTTCTATATCCCTTACAAAAAAAGAGGAAAATAATCTAAGGAATAATGCAAATCAGATAATTAAACAAATTAAACCAAACATTAAAGAGGGAAATATATTAATTGGGGGAAGTTTAGCAAAAGGAACAATAATTAAAAAAGAAGAACAAGATGTAGATATATTTATTGTTTTCAATAAGGAAGAATCAACCATCGAATTAGATAAAATTCTTAAAAAATCCAAGATAAGTGCAAGGAATATCCATGGTTCTAGAGAGTATTTTCAACTACAAAAAGAAAATATAACCTTTGAATTTATTCCAATTGTTAAAATAGATAAAGAAAAACATAATAAAAATGTAACTGACTTCTCCCCATTGCATGTTAAGTATATAACTAAAAAAGCTAATAAGAGTATATTAAATGAGATAAAATTAGCGAAGGCATTTTGTAAGTCACAAGAAGTCTATGGTGCTGAGAGTTATATACAAGGATTTTCGGGGTATTCTTTAGAAATTTTAATATGTTATTACACTTCTTTTGTTAAATTTCTAAAAGGAATCCAAAAAGATACCTTCATAGATATAGAAAAAATGTTTAAAAATAAAAGAGAAGCATTTCAAGAGATTAACCAAAGCAAGTTAAATTCTCCCATAGTTTTAATAGATCCAACAAACAAATATAGAAATATTTGCGCAGGCCTAAGTAAAGATAGTTTAGATAAATTAAAGCAAACTGCAAGGGATTTTCTAAAATCTCCTTCGGTAGATTTTTTTAATATAAAATTATTTGATCCTGAAAGATTTAGTTTAGAAGCTAAGAAAAAGTCCTTAAAGACGATTAAGGTAGAACTAAGTACGGATAGAGAGAATAAAGACATTGCCGGCACAAAGATGAAGAAATTCTTTGGATTTATAATTGATGAGCTAAATAAGAGTAAACAAGAAGTGATTAATTCTGCTTTTGTATATAATGGCGGTAAGAAATCTACCGGCTATTTAGCAATAAAATTTAAGGAAACTATTGAAATATGTGGTCCAAAGAAAGAAATGGCTCTTGCATTAACAAAATTTAAAAAAGTTAGAAAGAATATTTACTTTTCAGAGGGTTTTGCCTGTGCAAAAGAGAAGTTTGATATAGAGAAATTTATGGATTTTAAAAAGAAAGTTGCACTTGAAATGGGTGTAAAATTGGAATCTTTTAAAATTTACAAACTAGCTAATATCTAAGGATCATAACTCATTTCCATTCTTACTCTTCTAAACTGTTTAACTGCATAAGA
>CAZKBE010000010.1:0-26651 GCA_964551115.1 Candidatus Woesearchaeota archaeon | reverse complement strand
GCCGCATCTGGAACATTTGTAGGCTTAAAATAATCTTGATAAATAAAAAATCCCACTATTCCTACAACAACAATTATAGCTAAAACTATAAACAAAGTAACCTGCCCCTTTTTACTATTCACCATCATAGAAACCCTAAAAAAATAGACTATATAAATATATTTATAAACGAACACAATCAATAAGAATTATGACCTCATAGTCTAGTGGCAGAACCTGTCCTTGACGTGGACAAGGCCCCAGTTCGATTCTGGGTGGGGTCATCTACAAAATACTCAAATTGAACTTAAAATGTAAAAAAAAGTTTTCCAAAAACTCCTTAAAATTCTAGATAAACAGCCATTTAAAAATAAAAAAGACCTATAGAAAAACTTATAAATCGCATAAACCTTATAAAAAGATAGCATTATTCTAATCCCCCGGATTCTATAAAATAGATTAATTTAATGCATAAATTTGAGTCCAATATCAAAATGAAAGACATAATAATTCGCGGTGCAAGAGAACATAACCTAAAAAATATAACGGTAACATTACCTAGGGACAAGTTTATAGTAATTACAGGGGTTTCTGGATCCGGAAAATCTACCCTTGCATTTAATACTTTATATGCTGAAGGCCAAAGAAGATATGTTGAATCTCTAAGTGCCTATGCAAGACAATTTTTAGGGGTAATGAATAAACCAGATGTAGATTCAATAGAAGGACTTTCACCAGCAATTTCAATAGAACAAAAAACAACATCAAATAACCCTAGAAGTACAGTAGGAACCGTAACCGAAATTTATGATTATTTAAGGCTATTATTTGCAAGAGTGGGAACACCACACTGTCCAGAACATAAAATTAGAATAGAGTCTCTTTCCCCCGAACAAATAACCGAAAATATACTAAAAGAATCTAAAGGGGAAATAACAATCTTTGCACCAATTGTTAGACAAAAAAAGGGAACATATGAACAGTTAATAAAAGATCTAGCAAAAGAAGGATATACAAAAGTTAGAGTAAATGGGAAAATAATAAGAACTGATGAAAAAATAGAACTAGATAGATACAAAAAACATGATATTGAAGTAGTAATTGATCGAGTTTCAACAGAAGATAAATCACGAACAGCACAAGGAATAGAACAAGCACTGAAAAAAGGCGAAGGGCTTGTAATAATTACCGATTTAAAAAATAAAGACAAACTTTACTCTTCAATACTTGCTTGTCCAATCTGTGGAATGAGCTTTGAAGAACTACAGCCAAGAATGTTTTCATTTAATAGTCCTTTTGGTGCATGCGATGAATGTAAGGGTCTGGGAATTAAAATAGAATTTGATCCTGATTTGATAATCCCTGACAAAACCAAAAGTATTATGCAAGGAGCAATAGAGATTTATGGCAAAATGGACCTAAGTTGGAGAGGACAACAATTGCAAGTTGTTGGCAAAAAATACGGATTTGATTTATTTACTCCAATAAATAAATTCACAAAACAACAATTAGACATCTTACTATATGGAAGCAAAGAACCCATAAAGGGAAATTGGTCAACAGGAGCAAGTATGAATTTTCAAGAAGGTTGGGAAGGTCTAATACCCCAATCAGATAGATTGTATAAAAGTACAGATTCAGAGTATAGAAAACAAATGCTAGAAAAATTTATGCGAAATGTTCCATGTCAAACATGTAAAGGAAGAAGATTAAAGGAAAAGATTCTTGCAATAACAATTCAAGAAAAATCCATAATGGACCTAACCGATCTATCAGTGAATAAATGTTTAGAGTTTTTTGAAGATATAAAACTAACTAGCAAAGAAAAAGAGATTGCAAACTTAATTTTAAAAGAAATTATATCTAGATTAAAATTTCTTGCAAATGTAGGATTAGGATATTTAACCCTCTCAAGAAATGCGGGAACACTATCTGGTGGAGAAGCCCAAAGAATTAGACTAGCAACACAAATAGGCTCTAACCTTATGGGGGTACTATATATTTTAGATGAACCTTCAATAGGATTACATCAAAGAGACAATGAAAAATTAATTGAAACACTTCATAAACTAAGAGATCTAGGCAATACGCTAGTAGTTGTAGAACATGACGAAGACACAATACGAAAAGCAGATTACGTAGTAGATATAGGTCCTGGAGCAGGAATCCATGGAGGCAAACTAATCGCAGTGGGAACACCCAAAGAGATAGAAAATAATAAAGAATCATTAACCGGAAAGTATCTATCTGGAAAATTATCCATCGAAGTTCCAAAAAGAAGAAGAAAACCAACTGGAAAAATAATATTCAAACAGTGTGAAGAAAATAACTTAAAAAAGATAGATATAGAAATACCTACGGGAGTCTTAACTTGTTTAACTGGTGTTTCTGGATCTGGAAAATCCACGTTACTTGAAGAAATTATCTACAAAGGAATGAATCAAAAAGTAAATGATTCAAAAGAAATTCCCGGAAAACACAAAGAAATTCTAATAGAGTCGGAGATAGACAAAGTAATTGTAATAGACCAAAGCCCTATTGGAAGAACACCTCGGAGCAACCCGGCAACATATATTAAAGTATTTGATGAGATTAGAGATCTATTTGCATCTACAAAAGAGTCCAAAATAAGAGGGTATAAACCAGGAAGATTTTCATTTAATGTACATGGGGGAAGATGCGAGAAATGTGAAGGAGATGGAACAATAAAAATCGAAATGAATTTTTTACCAGATATATATGTTGAATGTGAAGAATGTAAAGGAAAAAGGTACAATAAAGAAACATTAGGAATAAAATATAAAGAAAAAACAATTGCAGATGTTTTAGACATGAGTGTAGAAGAAGCTCTAACACTATTTGAAGCAATTCCAAACATCCACAGAAAATTATCAACTTTAAACCAGGTTGGATTGGGCTACATAAAAGTGGGACAAAGTGCATTGACGCTCTCGGGGGGAGAAGCTCAAAGAGTTAAACTAACAAAAGAGTTATCAAAGAGAGGAACTGGAAAAACATTATATTTACTTGATGAACCTACAACCGGCCTTCACTTTCACGATGTTAAAAAATTACTTGAAGTCTTAAATAATCTTGTAGATAAAGGAAATACTCTTGTAATTATTGAGCATAATTTAGAAGTAATAAAATGTGCAGACCATATAATTGATTTAGGTCCAGAAGGAGGGGATGGGGGCGGAGAAATTATCGCTAAAGGTACACCAGAAGAACTAATAAAAATAAAAAGAAGTCATACGGCTAAATTTTTAGAACCTCTTCTGAAAAGATGATAAAGATATCCGAAATAAATTATCTCCCAGAATCTCCAGGATGTTATATCTTTAAGGATATAAAGGGAGAGATACTATATGTTGGAAAAGCAAAGAATCTGAATAAAAGAGTTTCCAGTTATTTTAATAAAACTCAAGAAGGTAAAACCGCTATACTTGTTTCACTTATAAATCATCTAGATTTTATAGTTACCAATACTGAAGTAGAAGCTTTAATTTTAGAAAACAACCTAATAAAAAAGAATACTCCCAAGTATAATATCGACTTAAAAGATTCTAAAAGATATGCTTACATTCTAATGCATGAAGACATCTTGCCTTGGATAGAGGTTGCAAGACTAAAACAAGAAAAAGGAGAATATTATGGACCTTTTGTTTCTGGAACAATTAGAAAAGTAATTATGGATACAGTTTCTAGAAATTTTAAAATATTAACAAGTAAGGCATCAAAGACATTAAAAAAAACAATCGAAGTCAATACCTACAAGGAGAGAGTAAAACAAGCAAGAAAGATTTTACAAGGAAATGTAGATGAATTAATTAATGAGCTAGAAACAAAGATGAAAGAAAATTCTACAATAAAAAATTTTGAATATGCATTGACATTACGAGATCAAATTTCTGCACTTAAAACATTAAAAGAAAAACAAAATATGGAATTATCTAGTTCAATCGATTCAAATATTATTCATTACAAAATAATTGATGAAGAAGTTTATCTAATTGTATTTAATATAAGAAAGGGGGTTTTAGAAGAAAAACAAGCATATAATTTTGAATACAACCAAGATTTTTTTACAGAATTTTTAATTCAGTATTACGATACAAATCCAATACCACAAGAGTTAATTATTCCAGTAGAAATAGATTTGGCCATAAAAGGATATTTAGAAGAAAAGTCAAAAAGAAAATTTTTAATAACAATTCCACAAAAAGGAAGTAAAAAAGAATTACTTGAACTTGCTTACAAAAATATAGACACAACCTTTTTTGCTGGAAGTGAAAGAGTCTTAGAACTACAAAAAATATTAAGTTTAAATAAACCCCCAAGAAATATTGAATGTTTTGACATATCTCATTTAAGTGGGACGGACACAGTAGCTTCCATGGTTTCTTTTAAAAATGGACTGCCCTATAAAAAGAATTATAGAAAGTTTAAAATAAAGGCAAACTGTCAAAATGATGACTATCTAGCTATGGCTGAAGTGATCAAAAGAAGATATTCCGGAAGTCTAACAAAGACATTAAACAATCCAGATTTAATAATTGTTGATGGCGGAAAAGGACAGCTAGGAGTGGCACTAAAAACTTTAAAAGAAATGGATAAAGATATCCCACTAATATCTCTAGCAAAAAGACTAGAAGAAATATATACAAAAGATTCAAATAAACCCCTAATGCCTGACCGGAAGAACATAGGACTTCAATTATTACAAGCAATACGAGATGAAGCGCACAGATTTGCAATAAAATACCAAAAAATCTTAAGGAGTAAAAGAACATTTAACAATGACAAATGAAAATAATAAATTTAAACTAGTATCAAAATATAAGCCAGCGGGCTCACAACCAGAAGCAATAAAAGCACTTATAGAAGGACTAAAAAATAAATTAAAATTTCAAACACTTATAGGGGTTACTGGTTCTGGAAAAACCTTTTCTGTGGCAAATATAATAGATAAAATAAATAAACCTACACTTGTTTTAGCCCATAATAAAACTCTTGCAGCTCAACTTTATAGAGAATTTAAAGAATTTTTCCCAGAAAATAGAGTAGAATATTTTATCTCCTTCTATGATTACTATCAACCAGAATCTTACCTACCTGCAAAAGATCAATATATAGAAAAAGACTCGCAAATTAATCCATTAATTGAAAGATTGAGACTTAGTACAACAACATCCCTCATAGAGAGAAAAGATGTAATAGTTGTTGCTTCTGTTTCCTGTATATACGGTATAGGAAATCCAATAAATTATTCTGGAATGCGAATAGAATTAGAAACAGGGGGAAAAATAAAAAGAGATGAATTAATATTAAAAATATTAGATATCCAATATGAAAGAAACGATATAGAATTATTACCTGGAAGATTTAGAGTAAAGGGAGATACAATTGACATCATCCCAGGATATGAAAGAGAAATATTAAGAATAGAATTATTTAAAGATAATATTGAAAGAATAAGCATAGTAGAGAAAAACACAGGAATAACAAAACAAATATTGGATCATTTTCCATTGTATCCTGCAAGACACTTTGTAACCCCTGCAGACAAATTAGAGCCTGCATTAAAAAGAATAGAAAAGGAGCTTACAGAACAACTACCAAAACTCGGACTTATAGAATCCCACAGACTAAAACAAAGAACAGAATATGACCTAGAAATGATTAGAGAAATAGGGTTTTGTAAGGGAATAGAAAATTATTCTAGACATTTTGAAGATAGAAAAGAGGGAGAAAAACCCTATTGTCTTTTAGATTACTTTGGAGAAGATTTCTTAATAGTGATAGACGAAAGTCACCAAACAATACCTCAACTTCATGCAATGTATGAAGGAGATAGGCAAAGAAAAGAAACACTGGTAAACTATGGATTTAGACTTCCTTCTGCCTTAGATAATCGTCCACTAAAATTTAATGAATTTGAAGAATATCTAAAAAAACAACAAACCATATTTGTAAGTGCAACACCTTCTATATACGAAAAAGAAAAATCTACTAAAATAGTAGAACAAATTATTAGGCCAACAGGACTTGTAGATCCATTAGTTTTTGTAAAAAAAACAAAAAATCAAATGGAAGATTTAATAAATGAAATACACATAACGATAAAGAAAGGAGACAGAGTTCTTGTAACTGCATTAACAAAAAAATTAGCAGAAGAAATTGCAGATTATTTAGCATCAAAAAACATAAAAACAAGGTACTTACATTCGGAAATCAAAACACTAGAAAGATCTGAAATTCTAAGACAATTTAGACTAGGAAAATTTGATGTACTGGTAGGAATAAACTTACTAAGAGAGGGGATAGATATACCTGAATTAGGTCTAGTAGCAATACTTGATGCAGATAAAGAAGGATTTTTAAGAAATACCCGAAGTTTAATTCAAATAATAGGAAGAGCTGCAAGGAATGCAAATTCTAAAGTAATACTATATGCCGATAAAGAAACAGATTCTATAAAAGAAGCAATCGAAGAAACAGAAAGAAGAAGAAACATCCAGTTAGAATATAACAAAAAGAATAAAATAACCCCTAAAACAATAATTAGACCAATAGAAGAACAAACAATAATACTAAAAGATACAAAACACATCCCAAATAAAGAAAAAGAAAAACTAATCCCACAACTTGAACAAGAGATGAAAAACGCTGCAGAAGCACTTGATTTTGAATTAGCAATAGCATTAAGAGATCAAATAAAACTTCTACAAAAAGGATCGGAACCAAAACTAGAATAAAAAGATTATTCAATAAATTTCCGAGTCTTAACCCCTGAAGAATTAAATAGTCTCATAGACGCCTTTACACTATCTGTATGGTTATACTTATCATCTAAATAAATTACTTCAACGATACCTGCTTGAATGATATATTTTGCACATTCATTACAAGGAAATAATGTAACATAAATCTTGCATCCTTTTGTTTCCTTGGTAGAATTCAAGATAGCATTAGGTTCTGCATGAACCATATAAGCATATTTGCTGCTTAAAAAATCACCTTCACGAGCCATGGGAAAATCATTATCATTACATCTTTTAGGAAAACCATTATAACCTAAACCAGCAACCCGCTTCTCAGAATCCACAATACAAGCACCAACCTTTGTAGAAGGATCTTTACTCTTTTGGGAAGCAACTTTAGCAAAGGTCATAAAATATTCATCCCAAGACATAGGAGGAATTTTCAAAGAAATATCTGCGTATAATCTCTCAATTTTCTTCTCAACAGCTTCTAAACTTCCATCATTCATAAGAACAAATTTTGCACGAGCCATACATTTTCCAACACCTTGGCCAGAAATCTTCTCACCAATACCCTTATCCTTTTTATCTACCTTAAGAAAGTCTTCCAATCTTATCGGATCACTCTCACGACTTCTAGCCACCATTCTTTCAAACCTTATTTTAATTGGAGCATCAACAGCAACTAAAAAGAAGTGTTTAAGATTCTTCTCCAAAGAATCTATTTCTGCCGGATTTCTAATACCATCAACAATCGCTTTCTTGTATTCTTGAGTTTTTATCTTTTCAATAGCCCTTTTTGCCAACACATCAAGTCCCCTTTCCTCACGAAGCTTATTTCCCCATAATTGTAAGTTCTCTCTAGTAATCTGAACCTTATTCTCCTTCATAATTTCCCTTAATTCATCAGATAGTGAAAGATAAATAAATCCCTTTTTCTTTAAAAAATCTGCAACGACTCCTTTTCCAGCAGCCAGACTTCCAGTTAATCCAATTATCATATATAAAACTAACAAAATTCATTTAAAAACAAGGCTATACTAAAAAGCATATATTGTAAACTATACTCTAATAATTACTTCTTCAACTAGTCCACTTTCTAAAATCTTCTTCCTAGCATCAAGAAGGGTAGTTTCTAGAACATTTTTCTCTTCTGAGAAACCTTCATCGATAAATTTTCCATGATTTTTAAAACCCTGCAAACAAAATTTTTTTATTTTCTTGCCAATTATGGCATGAATCCATTCAATCTCTTGTAAGATCTTATCTATATTATGAAATCGGGGAACAAAAGTAGTTCTAAATTCATATTCATTTAAAGAAGAAATAGTCTTTATACTTTTCTCAATTTTTTTCAAGTCTAATTTAGAATTAACAATCCTCTCATAATCTTCTTTTCTACCCTTAATATCCATCGCAACGTAATCAATTAGACCCCTGTCAATAAATTCTTTTAATATGTCTGGAAAACTTCCGTTAGTGTCCATTTTAATTAAATAGCCCATATCCTTAATCCTCTTTAAAAAATTTTCTTCCAAAGTCATAAGGGGTTCACCACCAGTAAAACAAACACCTTCAAGCTTCCCTTTTCGTTTTTCCAGGAAAGCTAAAATATCCTCTGGATCTAAATCCTTTGTTTTCTCAGCAAGTACTAATTCAGGATTATAACAAAACCCGCATCTAAAATTACATCCAAATAAAAAAATAGTACAAGCCAACTTCCCAGGATAATCCACCAAAGTAGTTGGCTGTACAAATTTAATTTTCATATTACTAACAAGAACAACAAAACTTTGTTCTATCCTTAAATTCTGCAGCCTTTCCAATATTCCATTGTTCTATAGGCCTTAAATAACCACAGATTCTGGAATATACTTCACATTTAGTTTTCATTCTTCACCTCCTTTGTTGTTTGAAGACTATCCGACACATTCTCAATAGCTTTATCTATTTCTTCCATTTCCTCGCATAAAGGACAATAATCATGCTCGCCAGCCATATAACCATGTATTGGACAAACAGAAAATGTAGGAGTAATTGTATAATAAGGTAAACTAAAATTTTCAGCAATCTTCTTAACTAAAGTCTTAACCCCTTCTTTCTCTAATTTCTCTCCAATAAAAGAATGGAAAACAGTCCCGCCAGTATATTTTGTTTGCAAATCATCTTGCAATTCCAAAGCCTCAAATAGATCAGAGGTATAGTTTACCGGAAGTTGAGTTGAATTTGTGTAATATGGCGGGGCACCAAATTCTTGAAAATCTCTTTCATTTGCAACCATAATTCTTCCAAACTTTTTCTTATCCATTCTTGCAAAACGATAGGTAGTTCCCTCGCCAGGAGTAGCTTCAAGATTATAAATACTTCCCGTCTCTTTTTGGTATTCTTCTAACTTACCTCTCATAAAATTCAAAACTTCGATCGCAAACTCTTTTCCCTTAACAGAAGCAATAGTTTCACCAGGCATAAAATTAGTTATTGCTTCATTCATACCCAGTAGTCCGATTGTGGCAAAATGATTCTTCCAATATTGACCAAACCTTAAATGTACTTGTCTTAAATAAAACTTAGAATAAGGATAAAGTCCATTTAAAGTCAACTTTTCTATAGCCTTTCTTTTTATTTCAAGGCTTTCTTTTGCAAGCTCCATTAAAGACCCAACCCTATTAAAAAAGTCTTCTTTAGAAGAAGAAATAAATCCAATTCTAGGCATATTTAATGTAACAACACCTATTGAACCTGTCTGAGGATTTGCACCAAATAGTCCTCCTCCCCTTTTTCTCAACTCTGTCTGATCAAGTCTAAGACGGCAACACATACTTCTCGCATCTTCAGGTTTCATATCCGAATTAACAAAATTAGAGAAATAAGGAATACCATACTTAGCAGTCATCTCCCAAATTAAATCATACTCGGGGTTATCCCACTCAAAGTCTTTAGTAATATTATATGTAGGTATAGGAAATGTAAAAACCCTTCCAGACGCATCTCCTTCTAGAAGCACTTCTGCAAAAGCGTGATTAAAAATGGCCATTTCTTTCTCGAATTCCTTATAGGTTTCTTTTTGAGGAACACCACCAATAATTACAGGTTCATCTCTCATATATGTTGGAACCTTTAAATCCATAGTAACGTTTGTAAAGGGAGTTTGAAATCCGACTCTAGTTGGAACAGCTAAATTAAATATAAATTCTTGCATTATCTGTTTAACTTCTTTATACGAAAGATTATCATATTTTATAAAGGGAGCAAGAAGACTATCAAAATTTGAAAAAGCTTGAGCGCCAGCAGTCTCTCCTTGTAATGTATAGAAAAAATTAACAACTTGCATTAGTGCTGTTCTTAGATGTTTTGCAGGTCTTGATTGAACTTTTCCCTTCACTCCTGTAAAGCCCATCATAAGCAAATCTTTCAAATCCCAGCCAACACAATATGCCCCTAATGTGCCAAGATCGTGAATATGAATATCTCCCTCTTCGTGAACTTTTCTAATTGCTTCGGGGTAAATTCTCCTTAACCAATAATTGGTAATAATTTTTGTAGCAATGTAATTATTTAATCCCTGTAAAGAGAAACCCATATTGGAATTTTCCTTAACCATCCAATCATCAAGTCCAATATAATCTTCAACAGCCTCTATAGTATCAAACAAACCCTTAACATTTCTTAACTCATCATGACTTTGCCTATAAAGAATATAAGCTTTTGCAGTTTGATCATGACCTTCTTTAATTAAAACACTCTCAACTAGATTCTGAACATCATCTACAGAAGGAATATTAAACTCATTGTATTTTTCTTCAAGTTTCTTAACAACTAAATCCGCTACCTGTTTTGCTTTTTCTGAATTTTGCCCACCTACCGCTTTTGCTGCCTTCCAAATAGCCTCAGCAATCTTATCCGAATTAAAAAGAACAACACTGCCGTCTCTTTTCCTAATCTTTTTAATCATTAAAACATTCCTGAAGAACAATCATAATTCCCCCCATCTAATTTTAATTCTTTTATTTGCTCCGAAGACAAAAAAGTCTTACCCATCCACCTAAATAAATAATCTACAATAGAACTTGCAACAGGGATATCTGGATTAATAGTATGGCCTTGCGGTTCAAAACGACTATATCTATGTTTTTTTACAAGTTCATAAAGAGGAACACCGTATTGTAAACAAAGAGAAGTAGTAGTACCAAAAGCATCCATTGTCCCTCCAACAGTACTGCCCTCTTTAGACATGGTAATAAACATTTCTCCAGGAGTTTTATTATCCTCATATAGGCCAACAGTAACATAACCCTCATGGCCAGCAATACTAAATTTATGAGTAAGAGAATTCCGAGTCATTGGTAATCTTCTCCTAGTGGGCGGCATAACAATACCTTCCTGTTTTATAGCCTCAACTAAGGAACTTTCAGGAAGTTCTCTTAAAGAAACTTCTCTTCCAGATTCATCTCTAGCAATTAATGAATATTTTGAAGAGCTCATTTTTTGGTTGCTAAATCTTTTAATTCATTCTTGAAATCCTCTATGTCTGCAAATTCACGATAGACCGAAGCAAAACGAATATATGCAATTTTATCGGTTTTCTTTAATTTCTCCATAACAAGTTCCCCGATTTTGGTTGTAGAAATATCTTTATCTTTTGCAACCCTATAAATCTTAGATTCGATATCTGAAACAATCTCATCTAGTTTATTAGAATCAAAAGGTCTTTTCTCAAAAGCCCTTTCAACACCTCGTTTAAGCTTATCACTATCAAACTTTTGCCTAGTACCATCTTTCTTAAGAACACTTAAATCTAATTCAACCCGTTCAAAAGTAGTAAATCTTTTTTCACACTTTAAACACTCTCTTCTTCTCCTAGTTATTGCTTCACTATCTCTCTTATCTATAACCTTCGTTTCAGCATTTTGGCAGTATGGACATATCATATTCTCTTTTTTGTCATTTGGAAATAACACAAGATATTGTGTTTAATTGGGTATAATACCACAACCTATTGTGTCCTAGCAATATTTCTTTATAAATCTTTGTTACCACTTTTTGTTGTTAGAGATTATCTGAACCTTAAAGTTGAAATTTGGATAGACAGGCATTCCATATATCCAAATAGACACTTTCTGGATCTTGGAGAGCATCTATGATTCTAAATCGTTCTGGTTCATTTTTTGCTATGGTTAGATAACCATTCCTAACCCTTTCATGAAAATTTCTTTCAAGTTTTTCCATAGTATCTAATTCTCTTTCTGTTTTAGTTATTCTTTTAAAACCTTCATCCACTTCCAAATCTAATAAAAAAGTTAAATCGGGAACAAGTCCTTGTGTTGCAAAAAGATTAATCTCTTGTAGTATCTTGGGATCAAAACCTCTTCCATAGCCTTGGTAAACGGTGGTAGAGTCATAAAATCGATCACAGACCACATAACCTCCCCGCTCCAATGTTGGACGAATCACACTTTCCGTTAACTGCGCTCTTGATGCTTCAAATAAAAGAGCTTCACATGCTGGAACCAAGGATTCTCCACTAGACCCATGTTGCAACACTCCTCTAATTAGCTCTCCAGTCTTAGTTCCTCCAGGTTCTCGAGGATTTATAACAGAATATCCTCGCTCTTTCAATGTTTCAGTTAATCTTATTGCTTGAGTACTCTTCCCACTTCCTTCAGGTCCTTCAAAAGTAATAAACTTTCCTTTAGTCATCAAATCAACCTCTCTAAGTAATTCGAAGGTCCAAAAGTACAACCACCTTTCTTACAGCCCTTAGAAGAACAAGCCGGAACCCGAAGGTTATTCATTTCAGGAACATATTTTCCATATTTCTCTAAGACAGAATCTACAACCCTAGAAGTTTCTAACTGTGCAAGGCCACACTCTCTTTCTTCGGTTTTTGCAGGTAAATGCTCCCTCATACCCTTCTCACCAACACATAATAATTGTGCCTGTGGAAAATCTGTCTTTGCAACACGCTCTAAATCTCCTAACCATTCACCAGATCTTCCAGAAGCTTCAATAAGACGAGGAATATAAAAACCTAAATCTGCTCCCTTGTTAGTACCCTCAGAAACCGTATGAACAGCAAGTCTATGTCTCTGAAGTTGAGCAAGAGAAGCAAAACTAGCATTATAGTTAATAGCATAAATATCCTTAGTAAAAGTTTCCTGCAATTTATCACTAAAAAATCTTAAAGGAATATTTCCCTTCATTCTAACTTGGGCATCATCTATAATCCAATTTTTAATTGCCTCTGATTCCGTAAAGCCTTTCATAGCTTGAGCTAACCGGGCATTAAATTCATTCCTACTGCCCTCATTCTTTGCAATAAAATCTTGAAAATGATGATAAATAATATTTGTTTGTCTCCACGTTAGTGAATGAGTCATTTTTGTTGGAGTAAAAACGCTAGTCATATATCTTGCATTTTCTTGCGATAATTTTTCTGCTAAATTTTTTTCAGTTGGTTTACTCCTAGAGTAAAGTTTAGGAAATCTAGATTCCGGAAATCTTTTGCTAATTTCTCCGACAAACCAACCATCCCACTTATCATAAAGTTTTTTTTGATTCTCTGGAATACCGGACATAACTGTGTATCTTGCAGATTTTTCAGAAGTTGTATACATTCCCTGATTATTAAAAACCATCGCAAGAGACTTTTCAGGACCATCAAAATAAAAACTTAAAACAGGATGATCAAAAGGACTATGATGCCCGTTTCCCTTAAGAGTCCCCATTAAACCAGGCATAAATGCTTCATCGAGTAATTCATTCCAACTCTTCTCAGAATAACAAATCCTAGCATGATTTTGTACAATTCTCTTACCCTCTTCTTGAGTCTTAATATTCCGTGTAGAATCAATAAATTGAACTTCCATAAAGCTAAGAAAGGTTATCCATATTTAAACAATTCTTACCTACAACATATACAATCTTCAACAATAACATTTAAAAAGAAATCCACTTTGAAGAAACAAAAACCTTATAATCTCTTAAAGGCTAAATTCTATATGTTAACAGAACAGCAAGCAAATGCAATAAAAGAACAATTATTAAAACAAGTAGATAGTTTTCCAGAAGATAAAAAAGAAGCAGTAAGAGAAAAAATTCTTTCAATGAGTATAGAAGAAGTTGAGACCTTTGTTAAACAAAACCAGCTTTCTCAAACAGATAATTTAGATTCACAAGATAATCAAAATAAAACCGAATGCATATTCTGTAACATTGCTTCAAAGCAAATTCCTTCATTTACTCTAGATGAAGATAAAGAAAATTTGGGAGTTTTAGAGATAAATCCATTAAGTAAAGGACACTCGATGATAATACCAAAAAAACATTTAGATACTCCTCAAATTCCTGCAACAACATTCAAGATTGCTAAAAAAATTGCAAATCAAATAAAGAAAAAATACAAGCCATTAGAAGTAAAAATCTCAGCTCAGAAAGTTATGAATCATGCCTTAATAGAAATTATTCCAATATATGGAACAGAAAAAGAAAGAAAGAAAGCTTCCGAAGAAGAATTAAAAAAACTCCAAGAGGATCTAAAGATTATAAAAAAACCAAAAAGAGAAAAGAAAATTAAACAAATAAAACAAGATAATCCAATTACTAAACTCCCAAAATTAAAGCCAAGGATTCCATAATTAACCCTCTAAAATAAAATAGAATCCATGAAAAGAAAAAAACGGGTGCAAAGGGAATTCCATCCTTGATAGAAATATTCTTTTTGTAGTTCCTAAGAAATTTAATATTTTCTAAAGACAACCCCTCAAAATTGGCTTTTATCTTTTGACCATTGTAAATTATATCTTTTTCTAACCAATCGCCTTCTCTTAAATTGTGTGAAGAAACAGATTTTATTAAAGAATTCTTCTCAACAGACTTGCTAATATAAAACAATAACACCAGTCCAGCAGATAAATAAAAGAAGAATAAAAAACGAGTATCAACAAAGCTAAGTAAGAGAATAATTAATACCGGAATAAGATAAAAATAGGTTTTTTTAATTCGATTAAATAAATCAAGCTTATTCTTTTCAAATTCCTTAAAAAATAAACCTATTATCCAAAAAAGACCATAAATTGCTCCTAGAATGAGCATAGCCGTACAAAAGAATAAAACATTCTCAAGTGAATTTAAAAAATCAAAAGAAACCAATATAGGTGTTGAAGCAAAAAGAAGTTTACAATCTCCCCCTGCAAAAATTCTCAAAACATAAAATAAATTTGCTAGACCAAACATAAAAAAAGTTAAAAAGCCAAAATTGATTAGAAAAGAAATTTCTTTATAAGCAAATGTTTGAATAATAATCCAAATAAATCCTGAAAAGAATATGAATAAATTGAGCCAGTTATCAACTTCCCTTCTCTTAAAATCTTGTAATGCTGCAATCAAAAATCCAACTAAAAAAAACCAAAAAATAAAACTCATTTCGTCTCTAAACCTTCCGAAGATCTAAACTGCCCGCCACGTTTATAGGCTCTGGCTTTTGATTTCCTTTTCAAATCTTTCTTAGTCTTCCTCTTTTCACTATATCCATAATCCATACAAAAGCTAAGAAAAAAGATTTTATAAAACTATCTTTAATAAAATTCCCTAGAAGAGTTAAGTGCGTTAAGTTTCTCTTGTATCTCTTTAAGTTCACTATCTAAATCATCTGGTTGAGATATTTTTTTTGAATAACTAAATGAAGAATTACTATCTTGATAATTAATAGCAATCTCAACAGATTTTTCTATTTTCTTAGCTGGTTGTGGTTCAATAACTACAGGTAATAAACTCTGTGTATGATGGTATGACCTCATTGCTTCGGATAAATTTCTGTAAAATTCTAATTTTAGAGCTTCTTTTTGCTTTTGCAAGATTTGGAGATTATTAATTCTTTTAATACACTCAAGAACCTTAACTTGAGTATTTAGTAAATTCATCTTATTCTTTTTATAAACTCCATAAACTACAGGGATAAAAACTAAATCTTTCTTAACTGCCAATACCTTTTTCTTAGAAGTAACCTTTTTATGTGCCATGATTATAACCTACTAAATACCGAGTCGTTAATATCTTCCAAATGTGCCTTAATCTCTTTCATATCCTGTTTCCAAGAATCTATCTCATCATCCTCTTTTTGCTTTGTCTCTCCAAGTCTCGCCAAGACATTTTCCATATCTCTCATTTTCTTTTCAATTTCAACCAAGTTTTTCTTGGCTTCATTGAACTTATCAATTCTTACAAAAAAAGGATCTGCCTTATTTATTGGACCATTAGAACCAACCTCTCGGCTAACCTGCATAACCTCTGGTGAATTATTTATTGAAGAAACTACGCTTTGTTGCATAACACTAGGATTAACCTGCTGAAGACTAGGGATTTGTGGCAAAAAATCTTCCTCTTTCTTAAATGAATTAAACCAACCCATAATAGTGAATGATAAAATCGCTTTATAAAAGTTTATTGTAATTATAAAGTTAATACACCTTAACTAACTTATACCTTTTAACACAATAGACCCAAGTAAAGACAGGGCAGTAATAGATATTAAAGCAACAATAAAATAAAAGATCATTGCTTTCTGTAAATTTAAAGCAGTCTCATAGGTAGTTTCTAATTCATCCTTACCTGATTTAATTGTAACCAGCGTAGATGTTAGAATGAATACAATTTCAATTAGATATAGCCCTACAATAATTTGTAGCCAATAAGGAGGAATCATCTCATATATCTGAAACAAACCGCCCTCGCCAACAAGACCCGTAAAACTTCCGCCAGCACCAGAAATACCTTCAGCACCAGAACCAAGTTCATTTGTAAAACTTGCCAAACCTCCAATGATAGTAGTGATCATAACCGCAAGACCCATAATAATACCCGAAAGCAAAGGAGCTAAAAAGACCATATTAGATTTCATGTCCGATAAGATCTCTGCCAAAAGATCTTTCATCCTATCATCAATTTTTTTAATATTTTTCACATAATCGGATATAGAAACTAAGCTTCTTGCAGCAACTTGTAATCCTTTTTTAACAGATTCTACCAAAATCCTCATAGAAGTAACAATAAGAGAAGAAGGATAGAAAATGATTGCTCCACGTTTAGGATTAAAAATAGCTTGATCAACAGACATACCCATTTGCTGGATATTCTGATTTACATGTCTAAAAAAACCTTCACTAGAAGTACCTCTAGAAGTCTCTGCAACTCTTAAAAAAGCCATCTCTGCAGGAATTCCATCACCCATCCTATTACCTAATTGAAACAAAGAAGAAACAAAACCTTCTTCAACCTCTTTATATTTATCTCTTTCTAGAATTAATTCTTTAGTTCTTAGTTTTAAAGCGATAATGAAAAATAAAGAAATAGCTAATGGAACAAAAAGAGAAAGAATTGCTCCCAAGATACCCATCGGACCATACCATTTACCTTCATTAGGAGCCTGATCTATACCAAAAACGCCCGAATTACCAAGTATAGGAAGACCTATAGAACTCCACGAAATATCTCGACCCTCTAAGCCAAGTAAATCTGGCAGAGGAGTATACATAAATAACAAAGGAAGAATACCAATTAAAAACAAGGGGAAAGCTATCCAAAAAGCAGTTAGATAGGGTTTCTTACTAGCATATTTATAATACAAAGGATTCTTCTCCAAAAACGAACTATCCCCATATCCTCCAGGCCTTAAACTAATAACATTCCAAGTCATATAAATAACAATAAACGGAATAATCAAATTGAATGCAACAAAAACGGCTGGCCAAGTGATTGCTCCTCCAAGCATAGTAGAAGCTAAAGGCAAAATAGCTAAAGAAAGTGTAGGCAGAACAATTCCGAGCATATAAAGATTAGTTAAAGGAGCTTTAACCTCGTGAGTATATTTTAACATTTTATCATAAACTCCGTCCAATATAACTTGTAGGGATTTTTCTAAAAAGGCAATTCTTCTAGACTCGGAAGGTTCAAATAAACTTGATTCAATTAAATGGAAAGCTTCAATGAATTCAAGAGAAAAGCCCCTCCACGATTCCAAATAAGCATCCACACTTTCTTTTATGGTAGAGTATTTACCTACTTCAACATCCCAAAAGATCTTCTTAAAATCTAAAGCTAATGGCGGTTCCAAATGTTCTGCAGCAAAAGCAATAGCTTTTTCAAAGTTACTTGTATGTTTCATATAAATAACAATATATAAAATTGCAGGGACCATCTGCGAACTTGCTTTAAGCCTCCATTTAACAGCAACTCTCTTAGGAAAACTAGAAGCAAAAGAAAATAAGAATACTGCAAAAATTAAAACCAAAAACATAAGGCCAATAGGAAAGGTTTCAAATTCAAAAACAAATTCACTAATTAATCCCCAATAGCCAACTACAAGTAAAATTCCTAAGAAAAAAACTACAAAAAAACTCATAATGGCTAAAGAAGAAACATCTGAAGGAGTTAAATTTAAATGACCTAGATTTATGTCTTTTTGAATTTTCTCTGCATCTTTCTTAGATGGATTTACCTTTACAATACTACCCAGACTCTTACACCACCTTTCATAACTAGATAAAGACGGAGTCATACTAGCCTTAAAATTAGCATAAGAACGACTATAGCCTCCTCCAGAATCAAACCCGGTTATTTCTTTCTCAATTCTAGAGCCATACTGCCTCATTATCTCATCAGCACTTTTTCTTTCTTCCATCAAAACCCTCTTTTTTTAATTTTTCAAGAACAGCTAAATCTACAAACTGCTTCTTGTTAACATAATTGAATTTATTATTTTCAAGATTAATAAACTCTTCTACATTTCTTAATAATTCAGAATCTATTTTTACAACAGAGATTTCTTTTACCATAGTTACTAATAGTTACTAATAGTATATATTAATTACCTTATAAAGCTTTCTAAAACAAGTAAATCAGAATTTCTAAGGATCATAACTCATTTCCATTCTTACTCTTCTAAACTGCCTCTCTGTGTAAGAATAAGGAAATACAACTGCCCCATTTAGATTAGGATTATTGGTGCCAATTATACCATAATTAGTAGAATTCCAAATAACTCCATCAGTATCATCACCTCTCATCCACCTAATCAAATTATTATTTGAATCTACTTCTTTCCATCTAATTCTGACTGTTCCCTTTACAGGATCTATTGCTTTAGGTGCAAGAAGATAAGTACAATTAAGTTTAGAAGTACCTATCCCAACACTAAAATTAAATATAGGCATATTATCTGAACAATTTACAACATAACTTAAAGAAGCATTATACGTAACTTGATAGCCTGCAAGACTATCATATTCAGGTGAACTAATTATGGGAACAATATTTATTCCTTTACCAAAAACATAAAAAGTGACACTATCTGTATCTTGTTGAGTTCTTACCTTTTCTTTTGCAGTTAAAGTTGTTGTATAAAATCTTCCGCCTTTCAAATAAGCATAATTTATATTTCCTTTATTCGGAGTTAAGATTAAAGAATAATTTTGGATCTGAGTAGTATTTCCATCATTAAAATCCCAAGTTAAATTCAATAAATCATCCTCATCATAAGAATATTGATTAAAGGTAATTAATTGATCTACAGAAAAGTTAAGGAAATTAGAGGAGGTTGTAGACTTAGTTGGATAAGTAATGTTTGCAACGGGTTTTTTATTCATAAATCCAGAGATCATCAAAAGCTCATCTGAAGTGTTCTCAATTGAAGAAGTATTCAGTTTTAGTCTGAATTTATAAGCTTCAACACTGGTGGAATTAGAGGTTATAAATACTTCTACACCTTTCCCATTATCAATTTCTACTAAACTATTCCAAGATCTTAATCCAAAAAAATTCCAAAGATTTAACCAATTACCTATCTTCTTTTCATCGATAGTGTAATTAACACTAGAATTATCTAATCTAATCCCTCCTGCAACCATTAAAGCAGTTCCGCCGGCATTTAATTGATCAATTTCAGAACCGTTTTTTAGGTTCCCCCAATAAGTTGTATTTATTGTTGAACAAGAAATTAAACAACCAGCAGCACTATCTGGGTTACATGGCTGTATACAACCAGTTCCAGGACAAAAATAATTAGTAATTGATCCAGTAGAGACCCATACGCTTGGAACACATTTTCCGACATAGCCGTCGAGATTATTACCTCCCTGGGATGGGGGACAACCCCAACAACTGTTCTCATATTTTACCCCATTTACCATACAAGAGCAACTATTATCGCATTCTGGAGCTAAAGCACAACAACCAGTTGCCATAAACCCTCCTTCGCTTGTAATGGTGTCATAATTACCCGACTCAACACATTGTCCTGCGGCACTCAAAATATTTCCAACAAATAAAAACACCAAAACCAAAATAAATTTTCCCTTCATTTCTTTTTCACCTTCTTTTTACCAACAATGTTACGTTTATTAACTTTTCTAAAATGAATACCTAAAGAAATAACTACTAAAACAAAGATCATTAATAAAAGGATAATACCATAATTCTCAAAAAAATTAAAAGCAAAATTCTCGGTCGTGTTTTCATTTATTCCAGAACTAACAAATTCTGTTTCAGTTCCAACCCATTCTGCAGAAACAAGTATAGAACTAACTAATAAAATTGCAACAAAAACAAAATACACTTCTTTTTTCATATACTTTCAAAAAAAAACAAGTATTTAAGTTTAATTAATTCTAAGGATCATAACTCATTTCCATTCTTACTCTTCTAAACTGCCTCTCGGTATAAGAATAAGGAAATACGACTACACCGTTAAGATTGGTAGTATCACTGTCAATTATACCATAATTAGTGGAATTCCAAATAACTCCATCGGTATCATTACCTCTCATCCACCTAATCAAATTATTATTTGAATCTACTTCTTTCCATCTAATTCTGACTGTTCCCTTTACCGAATCTGTTGCTTTAGGTGCAAGAAGATAAATACAATTAAGTTTAGAAGCACCAACTCCAACACTAAAATTAGATATAGGCATATTATCTGAACAATTTACAATATAACTTAGAGAAGCATTATACATAACCTGGTAGCCTGCAAGACTATCATAAGCAGGTGAACTAATTATTGGAACAATATTTATTCCCTTGCCAAAAACATAAAAATTTACAGAATCCGAGTCAGATTGAGTTCTAGTCATCTCCTTGGCTGTTAAGGTTACTGTATAAAATTTACTTCCATTTATGTAAGAGTGTATTATATTGCCAGAATTAGACAAAGCATAATATCCGCCAATAGAGGTAGAATTTCCATCTCCAAAATTCCAGGTCAAATTAAGTAAATCATCCCCATCATAAGAGGATTGATTAAATTGGATTAACTGACCTACAGAAAAGTTAAGGAAATTGGAAGGGGTTATAGATTTAGTTGGATAAGTAATATTTGCAACTGGATTAAAGTTATCTACAGAATTTGAAACAACTAGAATCTCTGAAGATTTTTTAATAGTTGTATTAACAATCGTAGCGTTAAAAAGATAGTTTCCTGCATCTGTTAAGGGAGTAGTTAATTGAGTTCTATTACCGCTAAGAACAGCTAAAGAAGTCCAAGGTTTAGGAACACCAAAGAAACCTAAAAAGTTGGTCAAAAGACCACTCGACTCCTTTTTAATAGTAAAATTAATTTGCATGGTATCTAATCCTTTTCCACCAACAACCATCAAGGCAGTTCCACCAAGACTCAAATTAGTTATTCTTTGTCCAGTATATAGATTTGCCCAGTAGGTAGTATCTATTGTAGAACATCTCCCAGTTTCAACTAAACAAGGATTACCTGTAGTTGTAAGACAATTTTCTACAGTTATCCATTGCTCACGAAGAGGAGCACAATTACTAGACACTTGTCTAATCTGGCTAGAACTACCCGAACACCTATATTGTGTAGTATTTGTCCAAACCAAAGTACAACAAGAATTTGAAGAAGTTAAACTAGTTGAAGGAATTGTTTGATTACATACCTGTCCTGAAGAACAGAGTCTGTGTGGCCACCAAGTAGTCTCTGCACAATAAGCCGGAGAAACAGTTCTTGTTTGCTGTATTTGACGAATATCACCCTCACACCTATAATTAGTTGTATCTACCCAAGAGGTAGTGGTGCACGGAGTCATGCAAGCACTTCCAGAACAAACCTGCCCAGTATTTGCACAATTTTGAACATCTACCCACCTAGAAGTATAATCACAACCAGAAGGATATACAGTTCTTGTTTGCTGTATTTGACGAGTATTGCCAGAACACCTATAATTATTTGTATCCCTCCAAGAATTCGTAGTACAAGTTGTAACACAGTTATACCAATAAACAGTAGCCTGATAGTCGTTGGAAAAAGTCCCATCACGTATCTTGGAGTCATCTGCACTAGTATATCCATAAGCATTATTTTCGGGAGAAAGATGAGCAAAAGCATCATCTAGAGCAGGACTATAATGAGAATAAACTCCTCCGGTTGTAGATCCAAGCTGGCAATCTTGACCAGAATTACATTGAGTACAGACACTACCATCATCATAACTACTAGCTAAAGATACGGCCAACAAAACTAAAAATAGCAGTAAAAATAATTTTCTTTTCATTTCTTTTTAACCTTCATTTTTTTAGACAATTTAACTTTATTAACTTTTCTAAAATAAACACCTAAAGCAATAGCTACTAAAATAAAGATTATTAATAAAATAATAATGCCATAGTTCTCAAAAAAATTAAAAGCAGAATTCTCCGTGATGTTTTCATTTAATCCAGAACTAATAAATTCTGTTTCAGTTCCAACCCATTCTGCCGAAACAAAGATAGAACTAACTAGTAAAATTGCAACAAAAACAAAATACACTTCTTTTTTCATATACTTTCAAAAAAAAACAAGTATTTAAATTTAATTAAATTCCCCACGTAACCTTCTCTTTTCTCTTTATTGCTGCAATCTCTTGTAAGACTTGTTTTTCTTCACTTGTCAATAGATCTTTATACTCTTTAAATTTTCTAAACTGAAATTCACTTAAATTAGAGTACAAATTTTCTCCAACAGTTAACTGTCTATCAAAAACAACTCCTGGAATGGAAATTGCAACTTCTTTTCCCTTTTCTGCTTTATCTAAACTATTCTTATCGTGTTGAATTGCCTTTATTCTACCAATCTTTTCATCAGATACATTAATCATTTCAATTTCACGAGTCAATGTCCCACCTTCAATCTTAACACCAAAGACTGCAGGACTAGAGTTTCTAAAAACAAAATCTAAAATATGTATCTTTGCGAGAGTTGGAAGTTCATGAAGTTTCTTTCTCTCTTCCTCTCTTCTCTTATTTTCCCTATATTTCTCTACTTCTTCTACTAACTTATAAACAACTTGCTCACAAAGAATCTTGGTTTTACCTAATTCTTCTTTAGTAAAATCTTCTCCACTTTCAACATTAAAACCAACAATTACCTTATCTTCATCATCTAGTGTAGATGTAAATATAAGATCTTTTTTTGTTATCGGGCCAATGTCTGCTCGCACAACACCAATGTGAGCTTGCCTAAGTAAAGTTAATAGAGCCTCTAAACTTCCCAAAGAATCAGCCTTAGCAACTATTCCTTTCTCATCTAATTGAATCTCCTCAGAAATCTCCTGCTCAAACTCCCCTCTTAATTCTTCCAAGTTGTCTTGTATTACACTAAAGGGCATTCCAGAAGAGATATCTTCTTTTAGATTCACTTGCATTCTAATTCCTGCAGCCGCACTAGCCTCGTCCACAGATTTAAACCCCTGATTTAAAGGCAAAGCTTCCTGAATACCACGAATTTTAGCCGTTTGTATTCCTGAAAAAGAAGCAATGGCAATCTCATCTCCAACTTTTATAGTCCCATCATAAACAATAGACTCTAAGTGATTAAATGCCTTATCTTTTATTACTTCAAGTAAAATTCCCTTTCCAATAGGTCCAAGAGCTAATCGCTCTTTCAAAAACTTTTGAGAAAGAGCACAAAGCATAGTCAATAATTCTTCAATCCCTTCACCGGTTCTTGCAGAACAAGGGATAATTGCAACATTTTTAGTAAAATCGCTAATTTTCATATAAAGATCAGGATCTATTTTATGGGATTGTAATGCCCCAACTAATGTAAAAAACTTTTCATCAAAATCTTGTTTTACATTTAACCCTTGTTTATTTAAAGAATCTAAAACCAATTTAGTTTCTGCGCTTTTCCAGCCAGAGATATTATCTATTTTATTCAAAGCAATTACAAAGGGAGTCTTATTTAGTTTTAATATATTCAAAACTTCCGCAGTTTGAGGTTTTATACCTTCATTAATATCAATAACTAGTACTGCTAAATCTGCTAAAGCTCCACCACGCTTACGAAGATTGGTAAATGCTGCATGACCTGGCGTGTCAATAAATAAAAAACCAGGGATTTCTAATGGAATTTTAAAAGTCTCAAGAAGTTTACCTGCTCGCTCAACTATTTTTTCTTTAGGAAGAATAGTAAATGAAATCTTTTGCGTTATTCCTCCCGCCTCGCCTTGCTGTATGGAAGTTCCTCTAAGTTTATCCAAAATACTAGTTTTTCCATGGTCAACATGGCCGCATACAGTTACTATTGGTTGTCTAATTGCCATTAACCATTAAGTAAAAATTAGTTTTTAAGCTTTTATAGTCTCTGACTAATCAGTTTAGAAATTCCTTCCTGCATACTAACACCAAATAAAACAGGAGCCGCCTCAATTAAGGCATCATTATGAGTAACAATGATATACTGCCCAGAAACCATATATCTCTTAATTAATCCGGCAAGAAGTTCAGAATTATGTTTATCAAGTGCCGCATCAATCTCATCAAAAATATAAAAACAATAAGGTTTGTACTCTTGAATTGCAAAAATTAAACTTAAAGCAACCATAGTTTTCTCACCTCCAGAAAGAGAAGTTACATCAAAATATTTACCTCTGCCCACCCTAACAATGATATCTAAACCAGCAGCAAATGGATCTTCCTTACTTGCTAATTCTAAGAAAACCTCTCCTTTTCTACTAACCTGGGTAAAATTTCTAGTAAAAAGAGCATTAACTGCTTCAAGAGTTTTCATAAAAGATTTTTTCTTTTTCTTGTCAATCTCCTTAATAATCTCTGAAATTTTTTCTTTCTCGTTCAAAATAATATCAACCTTACCCTGTATAGCATCACAAATTTGTTTTACTTGGTCATAGGTTTCTAAAGCTCTCATATTAATATTACCTAATTGAGCAAGCTTAACCTGTAAAACATTTAATCTACTAACTAGACTTTCTCGACTACCTTGGGCAATCTCAATCTCCTTAAATGCTTCAAATTCGCTAGTCAGAGCCTCAAGTCTTGCTTTTAATTCTGCCTCTCTTAATTTAATAGTATAGTTCTTTTCGTCTTCGGATCTAATTTCATGTTGAAGTCCAATAAGATTAGTTTCTAATGCTTTTTGTTTATCTTGAACCTCATTTCTCTCATTATAAAATTTCTGAAAACGCTCATATAACTCTTGTTCCTGTTTTTCTTTTTTAACTAAAACACCTGTAGCATCATGAATTTTCTCCAAGATCTTATTAAGCTCCACTTTAGAATCTTCACTATCTCTTTCTAAAGATTTAACATCGATTTTCATCCTTTCAATATCCCTTTGCTTATTTGAACTTTCTCCATCTAAATCACTATCAACTAAAGATAACTCCTTCAAATTTAATCTAGCTTCTTCATACTTTTCTTCAACATCCTTAAGTTTTTCAAAGTCTTTAATTAAATTAGTTAATCTAAGTGATATTCCAGAAATAATGCTCTCCGATTCTTCCTTAAGAGAGACTATATGTTTTATCTGATCTTTTTTCTCATCACAAGATTTTATTTTCATTGCCTCAAAGCCCAAATCTCGAAGTTTATTTTCTTGCAAAGATATTTGCTTAACTGTTTCTGCAAGTAAACTTTTTAACTCTGCTTTCTTCTTCAAATTTTCTTTTAGACCATTTTCAGAATATTGTATCTTTTCTTTTGCCCGACTAACTACATTTTTCCTATGTTCTTCCGTAATATTATTCCTACATAAAGGACACTCTTCCATTCTAACTATATCTTGAACAAGTTTGCTCTCTCGCTCAATTGTTTGTTCAAAAACAGCATCTTTCTTTTCCAAGGTTAAAATTTCAACTTCAACTTCCTGAACCTTAGACTTTAATTTTGTAAGCAAATGTGCAGTCTCATTTTTCAATTCTTCAGCTTTCTCAGAAGATTTAGTATACTTTAGCTCTTGAAAAACCTGCGAAATAGTCTTATCTATAAAGTCTAATTCACGATCATATTGAACAAGATTCTTTTGTTTTTCTTCTTTCTTACTTTCAAGAGTTGAAATTTCAGATTTTAAATTGTAATAAACTCTTCTTTGTTTCTCAAGATCATTAATTTTCAATTCAAATTCTTTTTGAAGTTCTTTTTGTTTCTTAATTTCTGGACTTTTCTTTAACATTAAATCAATTTCTTGCTCTGTTTCTTTTATCTTGAAAATTAAACTGTCCATTTTTGATTTATTTTGCTTTAATCTTTGTTCATAATTCTCTTTTCTCACGCTCTGTCCTGCAAGTTCTGCCTTCAAATCGGATATCTCTCTATGTAATACCTCTTGCTCGCCACTAGTAGACGATTCGGTTTTTTTAGTAATTTCTTTTACTTTTTCTTCGCAAGAATCAATATCTATTCTAAGTTTACTAATTTTCTCTTTTAATGCAACTATTCTTTTAGTATTATCTACTTTCTGAATTTCAAAGTCTTTGATTTCTTTCTCTTTATCTTTTATATCTCTAGATAAAATACCTGCCTTGGACTGTTTTATAGAATATTCCATCTTCTTAAAATCTAAAGCGTCTTGTCTATCTTTCTCTAGATTTTTAAGATAATTATTCTTTTCTTTCAAAATTGCCCCGG
>CAZKBE010000009.1:0-27979 GCA_964551115.1 Candidatus Woesearchaeota archaeon | reverse complement strand
TCCAAAAACTACTAAAGAAGAACCAAAAAAACCTAGATCAAAAAGTGCTTCTTCTAAAGAAAATAAAGAATAGCTAAGCTTTATAAATCAACTTTTTCTAAGATTTTTATGAAACGAAGTTCAAGACGTTGGAAAAAGAAAGGCCAGATGAGATGGAAATGGCAACGTAAGAGATTGAAAAAGGAAAAGAGAAAGAGAAAGCTTAAGAGAGGCAATTAAAAAGCCTAAGCGATAAATTCTTAAAATTTAAACTTATATCCTCGTTATTTGTATTATTTAGTGAATAATTCATAACTAATTTTAGTCATTTATTCGGGATTCTATTTCTGTATACTTTCTACAGATTCTCCAACAATTATTTTCTCCGTCCACTAGAGTTTTTAATCCAGGATTAACCTGTTTTGCAAGTGCTTCATAGTATCTATGTCTGCCCAAGGTTAATTCTTGTTGTTCTCTTAGTTTAGATAATTCATAGAGCTTACCAAATAGCTTGGATTTAGCCTCATGTGTCATGGAATCTATTTCTTCTGCTTGTTGTTCTAGGCTACCTTTAAAACTAGGACAATAATCTTTATGTTTGCTCATGTTGTTTTTAAGAGTTCATCCCTTATAAAACTAATTCCACTACACAAATCCTTTTAAACTGATACGCCAATCTACCTATATGGTTCACGAGGTTTGGACAGAAAAATATAGGCCTAGAAAATTTGAAGAAGTTGTAGGCCAAGAAGAAATAATAAAGAGGGTAAAGTCTTTAACTAATTCTATGAACTTGCCGCATTTATTGTTTGCAGGTCCGGCTGGAACAGGTAAGTCTACTTTGGCCCTAATTGTTGTTAAGGAGTTGTTTGGAGAGGCTTGGAGAGAGAATTATTTAGAACTTAATGCTTCAGATGAGCGAGGGATTGATGTGGTTAGGCAAAAGGTAAAGGATTTTGCAAGGACTAAAGCAATTGGGGATGTTCCATTCAAGGTTATATTTTTAGATGAGGCAGATGCTCTAACAAGAGAAGCTCAACAGGCCCTAAGAAGGACTATGGAAAATTATACCTCTACTTGTAGGTTTATTTTGTCATGTAATTATTCTTCTAAGATTCTAGATCCAATCCAATCTCGTTGCGTTGTTTTTAGATTTCAACTTCTAGAAAAGAAAGACATTAAGAGAAGAATGGATATTATTTGTCGAGATGAGGTTTTAACTATAACCACTTCTGCTTTTGATGTTTTATATGAATCTTCTGGAGGAGATTGTAGAAGGATAATTAATACTATGCAGGCAACAGCTTCAATTTCACCAAATATTACACCCGATTTAATTAATACAATCATTTCTCAAGCAAAACCTTCAGATATCAAAATAGTTTTAGATTATGCTCTAACTGGCGATTTTGAGAATTCAAGACATAAATTACTAGATATAATGTTAAAAGATTCTGTTTCTGGTCAAGATGTAATTAAAGCCATTCAAAAAGAAATATGGCAGTTGCCTATTGAAGCCGAGTTAAAGGTAAGGCTAACGGAAAAAACAGGGGAAGCAGAATTTAGATTGGTTGAAGGAAGTGACGAATTTATACAATTAGAGGCCTTACTTGCTAGTTTCATTTTAGCAGGAAAAGGAGGCAAAGTTTAGTTAGATATGAGTGGACTAGATAGCTTCTGTTATGATTCTGAAAAGAGTTGGGGAATGGTTCGTCAGGAAACTTTAAGCAGGTTAAGAAATTTTAGAACAAAGCCGATTCAAGTTAGTCCTGGTCTACAAATGCTTGAATTGTTTTTAAATGATCTTCGGGCAGGAATTTATATTCGTAGATTACAAGGTAGAAAGGGAAAAGACGAAGAGTATGTAAAAAGGGCAAGAGATTTTAGTTTTCAATTAAATGTAGATTATTTTACATAAAATGATAATTCGTCAATCAAGTTATGAAAAGTTGAGAATAGATTTAAACGATATTTTAAAGACTTGGAGACCAGGCTATGGAGAAGAAAGCGGGTTAAAAAAAAGAATGTATTGCGAAGCCCTGGATGTTTCAAGATCTTTGAATGAATTTAAAAGAAATTCTACTTCAGTTCCTTGTCTTTTAGATATAAGGTTTTGTTCAATGAAACAACTTGAAAACTATGTTCTGGCAAAGGTTTTTGTTGATAGTTTAGAAGATTTTACATCCAATGGCGTTCAAAAGGAGGAAAGATGTTAAACCAACAAAATATTCCCTGGTGTGAGAAATACCGTGCATGCTCTTTTGCAGATATAAAAGGTCAAGAACTTGCAATAGATAAAGCTAAGATATTCTTAAGACAATTTCCTAAAAAAAGAGCTTTGGTTCTTCATGGTCCTCCCGGAATTGGTAAGACTTCATTAGCTTATGCCATTGCAGCAGAAAACGATTCGGAAATTTTAGAACTAAATGCTTCAGATTTTAGAAATAAAGAAAAGATGTCTGAGATTATTGGTCCAGCATCAAGACAACTATCTTTATTTAAGAAAAGCAAAATATTACTTGTAGATGAAGTTGATGGAATTTCTAGTTCAGAAAGAGGCGGTCTATCCGAACTTTTAGGTCTCTTAGAAAAATCTGCTTTTCCAATAATTATCACAGCAAATGATATTTGGGATAAAAAATTCTCTTTGCTTAGACAAAACGCAGAGATCTTGGCTTTAAAAAATGTAGATTACAAAGTAATCTTACAGATACTAACTTCTATTTGTGAAAAAGAAAACTGCGTTGTTGCAAAAGATGTACTAACATCTATCTCTATAAAATCTAGGGGAGATATTCGTGCAGGAATAAATGACTTACAGATATTATCCAAGATGGATAATTTGTCTTTACTAAAAGAAGTCGGGGAAAGAAACAAAGAACAATCAATTTTCAATGCTCTGCAGCTTGTATTCAAAACATCCCAAATAGATGATAAACTGTTAAGAGTCTATGATGAGGTAAATATGCCTGTCGATGAAATTTTTCTTTGGATTGAAGAAAATATACCTTTAGAGTATCAAGGAGAGGAACTTGCAAAAGCTTTTGATGCTCTTTCTAAGGCAGATGTTTTCAGAGGAAGAATTCACAGACAACAACATTGGAGATTCTTAATTTATGAAAACTTTCTTATTGGCCCTGCAATTGCTGCTGTGAAAAAGTACAATCGTACCGGATGGACAAACTATAGAAAACCTTCAAGGATATTAAAAATTTGGTTGCAAAATCAAAGAAATGTTAAGAAGAAGTCTATTTGTGAAAAGTATGCTCAGCAATGTCACACTTCGGTAAAAGAAGCCATGAAAGATTTCTTGTTATTAAAGATAATTTTCCAAAATCCTGTCATCAGAAAAGAATTGAATTTTACAGAAGAAGAGATTGCATACCTAGACAAACCTGTTTTGGCTGCTTAATATTATTTAGGCTCAAATTATCTAAATACTTATAAACTTGGGAGGATTAAAAAAATTATGGAGTTTGATCATATAAAAAAGTTAAATATAAGGGAATTTACTCTAGATCCTAGCAAAAATCCCTTAGAGGTACAAGATGTTTTGAAAAAGGATCTTAAGCCCTATTGCAATCATATTGGGCCAAAAAATCTTGAATTAGCTGCGGGTCAAAGTTATTCTACAACTCTAAAACACAGATGGATATTTAGAGCTCATCAAGGGTTAGAATTTGGTCTGGAATATCATTTAGAAGGTACGGGCGGATTACTTATCCCAAGAGATCCTAATAAATCCTTTGAAGATCAAAAATGCCGCGGTGAGCTTTCTTTTAAAGATAAGCATATTTTACAATATCGTGAATTAAGGGTCTATTTAGATTCTTTAGGGTTTAAGGAATCTAGATAATACCCCTTCTCAAAACCTTTAAAAACTCTTTTAACATCTATTATATGCAGACCAGACAGCGTGCTAGCCCCACGCATTTCGCAAACGGGCTTTATGGCGAGTCGCAAGAGGGTGTGTGACAGGAAGTCTAGAATGTTGTTAATCGGACGCTGAGATTCTGTCCTTCTCGATCTTGCTATGGTGAACCGGGTGAGGCCTTGATCGGAGCAACCCTAAATTATGGTTTAGATGCTTGAAGGGTTGCAGAGTTGAGAAAGATTGGCAGCCTCTTTTGGGTGGAATGAAGCTATCCCTCGGGTTTGCATAAATATTTAAACAAAGTAGGTTTTAAAAATAAATGAAACAAAAAAAGGGGCAATTCTTCATATTAGCTGCGGTGATAATCGTTTCACTTTTAGCAGGCATTTTCTTTTATACTAATCAGACATTTTTACAAGAGTCTGTTGGCGGAGTTTATTCCTTAAAGGAGGAAATTGCTGGAGAGACAGACAGGGTTATAGATTATGGTGTTTACAAGGGTGAAAGTCATTTAGAGGGGTTTATTCAAAATATGTCTACTAGTTTAATCTCCCGTACACCTGATTTAGAACTTGTTTTTTTTTATAGCGATGGAACTCATTTAAACATATTAAATAGGGGAGAGAGTAATGTGACATTTGTAGATTCAACTAATCAACGTCACAATGTTCCAGGTATATCTAGAGAAGATAGGGCTGAGATAAGTCTTGGCAGCACAAGTGTTGGTGTTGAATCCCCTGTTCTAGTCTCTATCACACCCGTAGATTTAGATGTAGTAGGAGATAATCTTGTGTATACTATTGGAGAGAATACATTTAGTTCTAAACTTCTAGATGGAGAGAATTTCTACTTTGTAATCAAAAAACAAATCGGGGAGGAATTATATGTCGCGACAAATGACTAATAAGAGGGCAATTAGTCTGATTGTTTCCTATGTTCTTTTAATATCTATAGGAATGTCTATTGCCGGTTTAGTTTACGGTTGGTTAAGGTTTTATGTCAACATAGAAGAGTCAGTTAAATGTCCCGACGGAGTTTCATTAAATATTATGGAGAGCTCATATTATCAGGGACCGGTTGGCGAGGTAGCGCTAAATTTAACACTTCAAAATAGAGGAAGATTTAATATTGAGGGATATTTAATTAGGGTGAATAATCGAACAAATTCAACAACGGGTATTTACATTATCTATGATACGCGAGATCCTCCAACTAACGATCTAACAAATCCTGGGACTTATAAAAATCACACATTTAATGTTTCTTATCTTAATTCAAAAAAAATTACTAATAGGATTTGTTTTGTTGAAGTACAGCCTTTTATAAAAGATGAGAAAAATCAAACAATTGCATGTAGTCAGGTATCTAGTAGGCAAGTACCTTGTAATTAATCATAATCTCGCATTCCAGAATTCTTTGACTGATCTCTATTTGAAGCAATAACATCATCAATCCTTAAGATCATCATAGCGACTTCAGAAGCAGAACTTATTGCCTGTTTTTTAACTTTTAAAGGTTCTATAATTCCTCTAATCATTGTATCCTCGATTTTTCCAGAGAAAAGGTTTAATCCAAAATTTTTGTTACCTGCTTCATGATTTACTCTTAGTTCTGTAAGAATGTCTAATGGGTCTAGTCCTGCATTTTCTGCTAGGGTAATAGGTATAAACTCTATTGCTGATGCGAATTCGTTAACTGCAATTTGTTCCCTGCCTTTAAGTGTTTGAGCAAAAATTCTTAATTTTTTGGCAATTTCAATTTCAATTGCACCGCCGCCAGCAACAATTCTTTGATCTCTAACTACTGCGGATACATCTCCTAATGCATCTTCTATTGCTCTACCTATTTCATCAATTACATGATCTGTTCCACCCCTAACCAGGATTGTAACTGACTTAGGATTCTTACAACCGGTGATATATGTAAATCCTTCATTTCCTTGCTTTTTTTCTTCAACTAGTTCTGCAAATCCGAGTTCTTGTTGTGTTAGTTCTTTTAGACTTGAAACAATCTTTCCGCCTGTTGCCCTAGCTATTTTTTGCATATCTGTTTTTGCAACTCTTCTAACAGCATAAATTCCTTTTCTAGCAAGATAAAATTGAGCAATATCATCAATGCCCTTCTGACAAACAACTACATTCGCTTGGCTTTCAGTTATTTTATTTACCATTTGGGTTATAAACTGTTCTTCTTGAGCCATAAAATTTTGGAGTTGTTCAGGGGAACTGATAGAAATCTTTGTTTCACGATCTAAATTCTTAATTTCTAGTGCACAATCTAGCAGGGCTATTTTTGCATTTGAAATTCTTTCAGGCATCTCAATAGAAGTTCTTTCTTTATCTAAAACAATTCCTCTTATTAGCTCGCTTTCTTTTATAGAAGCTCCTTTTTGTTTTTCAATTTTTATATTATCTAGGTCAACTTTTCCATTGTCTAGTACCGATTTAATTGCATCTACAACTAACCCATCCAATTGCTCTTTCACAAATTCTGCTCCTTTACCGGTCATAGCTGTTTGAGCAATCTTAAGCAATTCTTCTTCGCTTGATATTTCCGAACTCAATTCTTCTAAAAATTCTAATGCTTTTTCAGATGCAATTTTATACCCTCTTGTAATAATTGTGGGGTGAATTCTTTGATCTAGTAATTTTTCAGCATTTTCAAGAAGTTTTCCAGCAAGCATAACGGCTGTTGTTGTTCCATCTCCAACTTCACTTTCTTGTGTTTTGGCAACATCAACTAGCATTCTTGCAACAGGATGTTTTATATCCATTTCAGATAAGATGGTTGCACCATCGTTTGTAACAATAATGTTTCCAGCACGGTCTACAAGCATTTTATCCATACCCTTTGGTCCGAGTGTAGTTTTTACAGTTTCTGCTAGAATTTTTGCAGCTAAAATATTATTTCTTTGGGCGTCTTTTCCCATATATCTCTCAGAATCTTCAGGAAGTATGTAAGTGTTTTTTTCAGCCATGTCTAATTTAGTTAGAAATTCCTTTTAAGTATTGTTGTTGTGGAGTTTAAAGATTTGTAATATCTAATCAATGTTTATGGTCCGAAATAATAGTCATCTTCAGAAGAAAGCTGATCTAGTCTTAGTCTTCTTATCTTATCATCCTCTAAATCTGCTCTTAATGTGTAATTAAGGCTCTCATAAACTGTATCCCCGATTTTCCGATTAATTGTGGTACTTATAGTATTACCTCTTCGGATGCTCTGCGGATAGACACCCCAAAAAGTTTGTGCAGAGTCTCCAAGCATAATTCCGCTCGGTTCTACTACGCCCCTCCAATTACCAAAAACACTTATTTCGTCTAATGTGCTATAAGATGAAGAAACATAAATTCCTTCACCATAATTGACTAATTGAAGCGTATCTCCTGTACCGCCCTTATGGCCGTTATAAACACTAAAATTCTGATTGGTTAGCCAATAAGGATCGCGATCTCCAAGATTCAAATTTCCAATCCCTGTTTTAGTATCTAAGAAAGATAAATTTGCATCTCGATCTATGGGAATCTCTTTTGCAGGTTTGGTACTTTTAGGTTCATCATACTCTTCACAACCATTCATTAAAAGTCCGCCAAGTCCAAGTGTAGATACAGCAAGAAGCCCTACAAGGTTTTTCTTAAATCTTTTTAGCATTAAAATATTAGTTAAATAATGCTATTTAAACATTTTCAATAGGGTAAATATTGCTTAAGATCTTGTTGGGATGATTACGCTTTCTTTAAGAATTCTGTGTAGTGGCATTTACCACAATATAATCTATCCTTTGCTTTCATAAGGAATATTCCTGGACCGCATCTAGGACAATATCTTTCTCGGATAACTTTGTCTCCTTCGATCTTATAAAACTTAGATTTCTTAGAGCTAGGCATATTCTTATGTTTCTTCTTTCCTTTTATCTTACTTTTAATTGCCATATTTATTCTGCTTTAACCTCTCCAGATTTAGTTTCTGCTAATTTTTTTGCTGCTTCTTCTTCAGCTTTCTTTTTTGCTGCTTCATCAGCTTTTTTCTTAATTTCTTCTTGTTTCTTCTTTTCTTCCTGGATTTTCTTCTTAATCTTCTTTGGGATATATTCTGTTTTTTCTTTTGCTTCTACACTGTTATAGACAAAAATAACTGCTTCAAAGACATCCCTTCCAAAATTTCCTTGTATTTCTCTCAAAACACATAATTCTGGGGCTTTGTTAAGGAATGCAAGAACTTCTTCTTTTTTAGGATTACTCATTGCATGAACTTCTATCATGAATTCTTCTCTTTCCAAAAGAATGTTTTTAGTTTGTTTTTTTATTTCGAATTTCATTTTATTTTACCTTTATTGCATACTTTCCTTTTTTGTTTATTTTTAAATTTTTCGCTATTAAAGACTCTTCAGGATTAAAGATTTCTACTTCCCCTTTAAATGTTTCGGAAAATACACTTTCACCACAAGCAGGACATTTAGAACCTTCAAATATTATTTTACAGTTTAAGCAAGCTCTTTCTTTTCCCATTATTTCTTTTTCTCCTTTTTAGGCTTAGATTCTTTAAAGTCTTCTTTTTCTACTTTTTTTGCAGCTTTCTTTGCTTTTTCTTTATCTCCATCAAGCCACTCTAATTTACCAAGTCCAGGTTGTCTCATTGTTAAGCCTATCTTTGGTTCATCTCCTTTAAAAGAAATTGCAACAACTCTAGCAACACAATTATCTCCTATATTCAAGCTTCTTTTCCCGTCTTTTCCAGCAAGTGAACCTGTTTTTGAAAAAGAAACATAATCATCCATTGTTTGTGAGATATGTATCATTCCTCTTGAAATGCCCATGTCTATAAATGCTCCAAAAGAAGTTATCTCTTGTATTTGTCCGTAAACTAATTCTTGTAATTCTGGTTTAAAAACAATTAATTTGAAACAAGATTTATAGTATGCTGCTCCATCCCCTGGGATAATTATACCGTCTTTAACTTCAAGAACTTCTAATATATCTATTACATCTCCCAAATCTCTATCTTGAAAATTTGCATAAGTTTCATGTAATTGTTGCTTTACAGCCTCGGCTGTATCTAATCCGAACAATTTTGGTTCAACCCTTACATAATCTTCCACATCTACTAGATAAAACATATCCTTAAGAGAAAAAGTTGATTTATAAAGCTTATGCTAGATAGATTTTTCAGTTTTAGCTACTTTAATGGCTTTTATCTTGCCCAATTATAATCTTTAACCTTCTCAGTAGCAAAGAATGTTTTATCATGTCCTTTTTTAGAAATTAGTCCCCAAAGCAATATCTCTCTTTCAGCATCGTTTAACTTTCGAGTTATTCTCTTTTCTTCTGTTAATGTGTTTTCTGCCTGAGTTTCAATTACGCAATTATTGCCTAATTTCTTAAAAAAATCTACAGTAAATTGTGTTGGGATCGCAAATGGATTCATTTGAAGAGGGATCATATTCTTTTCATTGTTTAGATAATAATTAATTACCTCTAAATAACCTGCAATTTCGTGTGCACAAAAACTGAATACTCTCGAATCTTGTTTTTCTTCTTGATAATTATATTTAATATCAAATCTCTTCTTTTCACAGCTATGGTCTGTTAAAATAGAAAATGCCAAAGGTAATTTCCTTGGAGAGTCTATTATGGGGACCGAACTAAATTTATATTGGATTCTTGGTTTTTTATCCGTTCGTGAAGGAACATCAATGATTATTTCAGCTCCTTCTTTCCAGACCCTTTTGGCATCGCCATAGGGAGTTATTTTTATCGGAACATTTCTTTGATGGGAATAACAATAAAGTTGTGTACCTTCTAGACACTCTACTAAAGATACCTTTCTTATTCTTCCGTCTGCACCCGTAAATGGTCTGAAAGAGTACCCATTGTATTTACCTAAGAGGTCTTTGTCAAATGCTTGCCATCTTAATTGGACAGGGGTTTTGCCATATTTTAATGATTGTTCAATTGATCTAAATCTAGGAAGTTTAACTTCAGGGCCATGTTTCATAAATTTCCTTGGAGAGTCATAACTCACAGGGATTAAATCTGCTCGAATAACTAATCCTTCTGAAGAGGGTTCTAATTGGACAATCGTTTCTATGAGTCCTTCTGAAGCTTCTTTAAGTCTCAATTCCTTTCTAATCTGGGCTTCAGATCTTTCGCTAAAATATGATTTTTCCATATATATAATACCGAAATTAGATATTTAAAGATTTGGGGTTTGATTATATTACCCTTCAATCCTATTTGGAGCTATCGCTTTATTTATAAACTAGTTCTCTTTTAATTTAGCATGGAAGAAAAACACATTATGTTCTCAATTAATGATGATCGGATAAAGGAATTGTCTGAAGCACTTTCAAATCCTTCTTGCAAAAAGATAATAAATATCCTGTCTGAAAAGGAACTAACTGAGACAGATATCGCAAGAGAATTAAAAATTCCATTAAACACTGTAGATTACAATATCAAAAAGCTTATAGCTACAGGGTTAATTGAGAAAACAAGTCATTTTTGGAGTATACGAGGAAAAAAGATGCCGGTATATCGTGTTTCAAATAAGCAGATAATAATATCCCCTAAAAAATCCGTTTCTCTAAATGCTCTTTTCCTATCTTTGTTCGGTATGGGTATTATCTCTTTTGGAATAAAAAAGTTTTTTCAACCAGTTATTAGAGAAGAGAATTTTTCTTTAATGGCCGCAGATTCTTTTATGGCAAGTCCTGTTGTCGCAGAAAAAGGTATTGAATTGACTACAGGCTTAGCTCAATGGCAATGGTTTTTAATTGGTGCCTGGTTAGGAATTCTTATATTCTTTACGTTCAGTTTAATTAGTGAAAGGAGGCGAAAAAAATGAGTCAAAATAATTCTGTTAAAATAACTGCCATAATTGCAGGGACTTTGATCTTTTTAGTTTTGGTTCTAATTGGTCTGTTCGTTCAATTTATGCCAGTTATGGGAGAAACAATAAGTGCTCAAGGATATTCTTCATTGAAAGTTAATCCTGATTTAGTAACTGTGTATTTTAATATAGAAACTCGTGGAGACGATGCAAAAGAAGCAAACGATGAAAATTCAAAGATTTTAGAGAAATTCAATATTGCTTTAATTCTTATTGGAATAGATAAGTCTAACATTCAAACACAAGGATTAAGTATCTATGAAGATCAAGTTTGGGAGAAAGATCGTTTAGTTAGTAAAGGCTACAAGGCGTCACATCAATTAAAGATTGTGCTAAATACTAGTGAAGCTAGTTTGATTGCCGATGTTATCGATTCAGGCGTAAATTCTGGGGCTTTACTAAGCTATATAAATTTTGAGTTAACTCCTGCAAAACAAAGTGAGTATAAAGCACAAGCATTGAAACTGGCCGGAGAAGATGCAAGAACACAAGCTAGTGCAATTGCAGAAGGTGTTGAAAAAGAACTTGGAAAACTTGTTTCAGTTTCAACTTCAGACTTTTATTACCAACCTTGGAATTTATATTCTGCAAGAGCAGAAGCTGGCACTTCCGATATGGATGTTAGTGAAGCAAAACTTGCTGTTTCAAACATAGTTCCTGGTAGTCAAGAAGTAACTGCGAGAATTACGGTAGTCTATAAAATAAAATAATTTTTTAATTTCTCCTTTAATTTTTTAGGAGATTTCTTTTATTACTTTTTAAAAAGGGTTTGCTCTATTTTAATAAACCTTTTAAATACAAGAGTATTATAATTAATATGAAAAAAGGTAAAATACTTTTAGGTTTAGCAGGAATAATCTCTATCATTGTTATTATAGTTATTATGTCCTATTTATCTAAGACGGAATTTGTTTTAATTCAACCTGAAACTCTGGAAGACTGTGCAAGTATCAGTGGTAACTTCATCAAAGATGCTTGTTATATGCAAATAGCTGCAAAAGAGGCAGATGAAACTATTTGTAATAAAATTTTAAGTGATAATCAAAAAGATCTTTGTTTTATTGAATTAAGTAAGATAAAAAGAGATAAATCTATTTGTGAATTGATCATTGATAAAAAATACTCCAAAACAAAATGTTATGGGGAAATGAATATTCTTCTAAATTACTAGTTTTCTCTTTTAATAAATTTTATAAATTTAGAGTCATTTGTCCTGGATTAAAGGTCTCTTTTGTTCTACTACTCATAATAGGCCCTAGCATCGCTCTTCCTCTTTTAACAAACCTGTCAAAATACATCTTTTTATCTATAAATCCTTCTGTTTCTTTAGGAGACAAGATATAAATTGGCTGCTCACTTTCAACATCATAAAAGAATTTTCCTATATCATTTATATCAATTTCGACGCCCTGCGGAACAGACTCAATAGATCTAACAAAATGAATTTTACCTTCTGAAGTATTTGAATAAATAAAATCTCTATTCGTTGATTTATTCCTAAATATCATTTCTTCTGCAGGAATTTCTTTCCTTTCTAATAGATCTCTCGATCTTGCATAAATATCTTTAGCACTATCAAAATCTCCTTTAAGGAGCTTATCTAGAATCGGCTGCCAGCTCTTCATCTCAAAGGTACTCATATTATATGTTGGGTCATCACTAAGTCTCAAATGAGAATAAAATCCATTTTTCTTATAATATGGATTGTCTGCTGAGTATAATTGAGGTATCTCATCCACTAACGTTAACGGACTATCTGCAACAACTAAAGGCCTTTTATCCCCGTTCAAATAAAGATAGTTTCCTTCCTGAGCAATAACCTTCAGTTCGTTTTTAGAAAGAAATTCATTTATTATCCCAAATTCTTTTCTTAAAACTTCGGATACAACTTTCGGTTCTTGTTTAATGTATGTGCCTCTTCTTTTAACAGATCCCTTGCTTGGAAAAACATCGAAATTTCCGATAAATCTTCTTTCTATTCTACCAAATCTAGAGTAAGTATTTAGAATATCTAATAGTCTCTTGGAATCTAAGCACTCGGAATTCATTAATTCTACTGCCTCTGGACTTATCATTCTTTTTAGATTACTTTCTGTTAACCTGCCGGATGAAAGCGCGCTCAAATCGTCTGGATGATTATTGCTCGCTCGAGTCTTAAGAGAATTATACACTTTATTTAGGGCGTAGTAATCTTTTTTCTGCCATAGTGTGCCAAGTTTCTCAGTCTCTGTTAGGAATTCCCCATAACCCTCTATTAACCATTTTGAGAGGGCATGAGAATATTGGTCTATAAAAAATAATCTTTGTTTATCATTTGTGTGTTGATCTCGATAGTCATATAATTCTTTTGCCTTAGGAAATCTATGTGAAACTAGTTCTTTTAATATATTTCCTACAGGGATATAAACTTTACATACATCTTGGAATAAACCCCTTTGAGTTTCAAAATTTATTCCTTTTTCCGTTACCAATCTTGAGAATACTCCTCTTGCCTTTTCTCTTTTCTTTTGCATTATCGTTGTTCTTTGATTTGGGGGAATTTCTTCTCTATGGATTCCTAATTCTTCGAAGTAAACTTTTTCTTGTGCTTCATTTATACAGCTAGTAGAATGAAGAAGCCTTTCCGGGCTTATATTAAATTTGTCTGCAATTGTTAAGACATCTTCTATATTTTTTTTAAATTTACTAGACATTAAAACTTTTTCCACTGGCCCTCTGATATCCTCTGTTAAATACTTTGCAATACATAATTTATCTTCAAGACTTCCGGTTTCTAAACTTTCCATTTCATCATAGGATATAGACTTTTCTTCTCCAGTCATCATTGCAAGTTTTGCGTTTATATCGTATGCATTGGCTATTTTATACCAGCGCATTGTATCTAGTACTAACCTATCTTTGATACCCATTCTTTCGAAAAAAGGGGTTGTTGCTTTATACAGTGGGGGTGTTTTTGAGTCTCCAATTGTAAAACCGGCATTAGATTCTCTAAGTTTTATTAAATCAAATTTAGCATTATGTGCCGAGATTGCAATAGGATTAACAGCTACTATCCTTCTTCTAAATGCGTTAATTAATTCTTCTTCGCTCACATGAGAGTTTATTGCAAAATCCTCTAATTCAGACATACCCAAATCATGAATTGTGTCAATAGCATACCTCTTCTTTTGTTCAGACAAAAAACAAGAGCCAATCCAACTTATGAGTGGATTAGAAGTTCTAAATTTTGGGATTTCAATATCTAAAAATAGTGTTTGATCATTAAATAATTCTCTTGAAGTGATTATTCTTCCTTTTTCTAAGAACTCCCAGTTATCAGCATCTAATCTTAGAATATTGCCTGCATTTTTACCAACAAGCGGTTTGTAGGAAATTTTTGCACTTCCATTTAGAATGGTGTTTGTGGTAAGAATTTTCTTTTGAATATCAAGAATTCTTTCAATCTGTTCAGAACTTAATTTTTTAGCCCTTATTGAAGAAACAATCTCCTCCATATTAGATCCATTATATTTCTGACTTTTTCTTATCAAATCGTTAAAAACTGAAGAAATTCCCGATTCTTCATAGCTTCTTCTAAAACTATTCCTTAATGATTCTAGTTCAAACTGTAACTCTTGTCTTGTTTTAAGTCCTTCTAGTAAATTAGAAGGAAGAGGGACATAATGCCAGGGAGACTTTAATTTAAACCTCGCTTGTTTTGTATAGTTTCCTAGTATAAATCCTTTAGGTAGATCTTCTTTTGAACTAATTGGCAAGTCTATTTGGTATACTAGCCAATCTTTGGAGATAGTCCTATATTTATTTTCATCGGTACTAGCCAAATGAATATCTCTATTACTCGATTCAGCCAATTTCTTTTTTAATTCAATTAATTCTTCAAAAGGTTTAGTATCCCACTTTCTACCAAGTTTAAAACAGAATGTATTTATCCAGCTGGGAAATGTCAGTTCTCCTAAACTTCTAAAACCTGCAACGAGATCTCCTGATGGGGAAACCTCAAGACTAGTTAGTAGGGTTTCTAAACTTTCCATAGAAATAGACGTATTTTAGTCGTTTTAAGGATTATTGTGGTTAGAAACTATCTAAGAATTAATTAAGATTATTTAGCTTTTTTATATTCGCTAACAAACTCTTCAATGTCTTTCTGAACATGTTCAATAGCTTTCAAAACAATCTTTTTAGCGTTATCTGCTTCAACTCTCAAAACTGGATTTTTTGTAGGATGGTCTCTTTTCCAAGCAGCCATCTTAACATCTTCTTTATTCAAATAAACTCTAAGAAGCTCTACAACTGTAAGATTATTTATCTCAAGCTCTATAAGGTTCTTTTCTTCTTTTAATATCTTTATTTCCATATATTTTGAATAAAATCTTGATTTATAAATCTGTTGGTCTCCTCTCTTTAGCTATTTTGACCATTTTCGATTTAAATACTCTTTTTATGCTCAAATATTTTAGTTATTTGGAAATATAATACTCTAAAAATTTGATGAAGTTCATAAACTTTATAAAGACGGATTTTCTTAAAAAGTAATGATAAAGAAGGGGGCACAAGTAACTATAATCTTACTGTTTCTTAGCTTAGCTTTCGTTTCTTCTTTAAATGTTAATGTAACTAATATAAGTATAATTCCTAATTATTCTGTTGGAGATAAAATCTCTGGACAGTTTATTTTGAATGCTTCAAATGTCTATCCAGATTCTTACTTGACGAGCAGTTTAGGGCATTCAATATTATTTAGAGATTTTTTAAAAAACAATTCCAAAGATTTAGATTGCTCGCTTTTTGACTGTAAAGATAAGTGGACCTCAAATTCTTCTGCATTCACCTCCGCTTCATTTAATATTGGTCCATCAAATTCTAAATTACTTGGTGTAAGAGTTGACGGAAATACGGTTATATTAAGGGATATAGATATGTACGCTCAGTTAAATTTTGCTCAACAAAACACTATCCCCTTAAAGATCTCATTTGGAGAATCTGGAAATTGGAGTTTTCTGAATGAGTCTACTACCTTCACTAGGCATTTTTCAATAGGGGCATCAAATTTATCTTCAAGCGATTTTAATAAAGTTATTATCTCAACGCCTTATTGCCAGAAATTAGACTTTGTCGCTACAAAAAGAGTACTTCTTGGGGCAAATTTTACAGGAACTAGCACTTCTTCACTTTACATGGACTTAAGATCTTCTCAAAACGCGATCATTGGGGAATGTAATTTTAGTGCTCAGAATCATGATTCTTGTATGATAAATTTGACGCAAGAATTATCTGCAGGAGATTATTTTGTTTGTATTGATTCGGGATCTTTATCTAATAGTGGTTTAAATTTAGGATATAAGGCCAGTTCTAATCCAAAAGGTTATTTTGGGAGTGTTTATAGTCTATCTGCAGGAGATTATTCTTTATGGGCTAAGACTCCTACTTATTCTTCTTCAAATTCTATTGTCTCATTAATATCGGAAGATTCTAAGACAAATATACTTAATCACATGCGTAATTATTTATTTTCATATTATAAAGCAACTTCTTCAAATTCTATAGACTGTTCTAGCGGATGTTTTATACCGATAAAATTCGAAGGAGTTGAGCAGACAGTTGGTTTAATTAATTTTTCTCTTTCTTATGAAGGAGGTTCTGGACAAACGACTACTAATCAAGTGTATAATTTAAGTAATATTCCTTCAATAGGTAATGTTTACGGGTCTTTCAATTTAGATAAAGCTGATTTTAAAGTTAATTTTAGTGGGGTAAAAAATGTATCTTTCTTCATTGCAAGAGGCTCAGATAAAACAAAACTATTCAATACAACTTTATCTTCGGCTTCTATTTCAACAGTTATTAGATCTGTTTACCCCTTAGTAATTCCTGCTGGAGTACAGACAGAGATCTTTGCAGACGTACTTTCAAATGTTCCTGTTATTTCATATACTTGGATATTTGGAGATGATCGTTCTTCAACGACAACAAAGAGTAGCGTCTCTAAAATATATGAAAATATAACTCAATATAATCTTACTCTTCAGGTAACTAATAATTTAAGTCAGATTACAAAAAGAAGTTTCTTAGTGGATGTTGTAAATCCAAATAATTATCTAAATACTACTTTAAATAAAAGTACTCAAGATTTAGCAAAGGTTACAGCAGAGTTAAACTCTCTTTCTATTCCATTTAAGGATAAAGTAAAACTTGCTTTAAAGCTAGATGAACTTCACAGTGAACTTACTTCTCTTGATATAGAAAGAGAAACTGCAACAACTGAATCTCAATTTGTAGATATTGCTTTAAGGATTCGGAATCTAGAAATTCCTCAAAGAGTCTGGATAGAATCAAAACAAGAAGATATCTTCATTGTAGATCCAACTAAAATAGACCTTACCACTATAAATACTCTTTCTGGTGAGACCTTAAGTGATACGGGTTACAAGGATTATATTTCAAATTGGCAGATTGCAAATGTCCTTGGTGGTATGGAAGTTATAAGATTGGCAGTGATAGATAACTTGGGCGTTCAAAAAAGTCTAGCAACAATCTATAGATTAGATATTCTTTCAAATGATAAGGCTTATTTAATAGTTCAAAACGCTACAGGCGTAGAGTCTTCTATTCCTATGCAGCAGACTGGAGATAGTAAAACTCTTGAATTAGTTCCTGGTCAGGAAAAGACTTTAGATTTAATATCTTTTAATAGCACGGAATTAGTAATCTATGTTAGCCCGGAACCAAGTACTATGGACCTTGTTCAATCTATTTCGGTTTGTAATTCTAATTTAGTTTGTGAAAAAAAGTTAGGAGAGGATTACAAAAACTGTCGTTCAGATTGCAGACCATGGCCAACGGCAATAGCTTTATTACTTATAATTCTAATACTTGCAATTATTACTTATACATTCGTACAAATACAATTCAAGAAGAAATATGAAATATATTTATTTGGTTCAGAACAAGAATTAAAGAATTTAATTGAGTCCATTCACAATTCTACTGAAAACAAAGTTTCAGAAAAAGATATTACCGATAGATTAATAAAGAACGGTTGGTCTAAAGAACAAGTTAAATACGCTATTCAAAAATCTAAGGGAGAGAGGACAAGACCATATGAATTAATTCCTATGGATAAATTCCTATCTAAATTTGATAGCAAAAAAGATGTAAATAAAAAGGGTATACAAAATGAACTTCATAAAAAAGCTGAAAAGTAAATTTGCTACAGTATTTCAAAAAAAGAAAGAGATCAAACTAGGATTCTATGGTCCACCAAACGCTGGAAAGACGAGCCTTGCAAATAAGATTTGCCAGGATTGGATTGGCGAAGATATCGGATCTGTAAGTAAGGTTCCTCACGAAACTAGGGAAGTACAATTTAAAGAAAAAGTAATTATGGAAAAAGATGGTAAAAAATTAGAGTTCAAGGTTGTAGATACTCCTGGAATTGCTACCAGAATAGATTTTGAAGATTTCCTAAAATTTGGAATGAAAAAGAAAGAGGCTCAATTAAGGGCTAGAGAGGCAACACAAGGTATTATTGAGTCTATTAAATGGTTAGACGATATGGATGCCGTTGTAGTGGTTATTGACGCAACTACTAATCCTTATTCACAAATAAACATAACTATTATAGGTAATTTAGCTGCTAGAAAGATACCTGTGTTGATTGTAGCAAATAAAATGGATTTAGCTAAAGCAGACATTAAAAAGATAATTGGTGCTTTTCCAGAATATCCTGTCGTAGGTATTTCTGCAAGAAGTGGTAAGGGTATCGAAAACTTTTATACAGAATTATTTAAAATGGTTAAAAAGTCCAAATGAGCATTAAAATTAAATATAACAGGGTTTATTTAAAATATTAAATGGTAACTAAAACAAGAATAAATGAGAAAGATCTAACGATACATTTTATGCCTTTTTCCGAAATAGCTCATATTAACAGCCTAGATAGGATAAAAAAGATATTGGGATTAGTACTAGATAATAAATTAATTATTTTGCAAGGAAGATTAAAGCCAGAAGAAGAAACAAAGCTAATTGAAAATACTATGACTCTTATAGGCAATATTAAAGGATTTCAAGGGGTTGAAATTTCAACTCTATCTGGCGATAATGAAAAGGGATTATTTGATCGTCTTAGGCATAATTTGGTAAGAATTTTAATCGGTGAACAAGATGCTGTTACTCTAATTGGTCCTGCGACAATTGTAAAAGAAATAAGAAAAGATCCAAAAAAAATAGAGTTAATCTTAAAAAGGAGATGATCTTTAAATTAATATGAAAAAAGGTGAGTACAAAATAAGAAGTTTGAATTTAATTTTAGTTGTATTGCTTTTAGTTGGTGTATCCAGTTCTGTCTTTGCAGCTTGGAATACTAATAACCAAGCAGGAGCAAATACCCAAATATGGGGTAATGGAATTCAGTGTTCAACTCAGGTTAACGCTGCTTCTTGGGTGAATATTACTGGAGTTACAGGTTCATATAGCTCTGTGTTACTTTCCGTAGTCTTTAATGCTTCCGGAGCAGTAGGTAATTGTTCCAAATACGTCAATTCTACCGAGGGAAGAGGTAGTTGTTGTCCGACAGGATATACTTGTAATTTAGTTACATCTAGATGTGATCTACCTACTGTGGACTATTGTGAACAGTTTACTACTAATAAAACTTGTAGTGATTCAAATTTAGTAACCTTTCCAGATCTAAATCCTGCCGAGTTATTTTTTCAAGCGAGTACAGAATGGTCAGTTTATGGTTCTAAATGCAATGCTACCGCAAGATATTACATTAATGGTTCTGGAGTAATATGTTCTGATATGTCGCGTTGTCTTTGTAGCTGGTCTAATGGTTGTAGTTCTAATACTCTAGACCTTCGCCAATGTGGTTCAAACCCTCCTGTTGTGGTCGGTCAATGTGCCTATAACTTAGTTGAAACAAAAGTCGAATGTGATACAATTGGTAAGGTAACTAGAATATATAATGTTACTGCTACTCCTTCTTCTTATGTAAGTAATTGTATTGCACCAACTAACAGAGTAAGTTCTTGTAGCGCTGTTGCAATTGTACCCTTCTTTAGCTATACAAACGTTTTATTTGTTTTATTTGGTATTATAGGAGTTTACTTTTTATTAGGGGTAAGGTCTAAGGCAAAGTAATTTTCCACCAGATTTATAAAGTTTGATTTTCTTTAAATAATATGCAACTAGAAAACGTAATCCAAAAGAGGAAGAGTATAAGAAATTATTCTGGTAAAAAACCTGATTGGAGAAAGATTCTACAGGCTCTAAATTATGCTAGGTTTGCACCAATGGCAGGTAATCAATATACACTTAAATACATTTTAGTAGACGATAAGGGTAAGATAAAGGCCATCGAAGGAGCTTGTCAACAAAAATTTGTAGGGGATGTAGATTACATCCTAGTAGTTGTTTCAGATAGGGAAAAGGTAAAGAAGCTTTATGATCATTATGATAAGGGGTTTGGGTCTCAACAGGCAGGTGCAGCAATTCAAAATGTCCTTTTAGGTTTAACAGAACAAGGTCTTGCAACTTGTTGGGTTGGCTTTTTCGAAGACTCCATAATTCAAAGAGAGTTAGAGATAGACTCATCTTTAGTTGTTGAAGCAGTTTTACCTATAGGTTTTGAGAATAAAGTTAAGGCTAAAAAAGAAAAACCTAAACCTGAACTAGATAGCATAGTATTCTTTAACAAATGGGGCAGAAAATATATGGGTGATGATACACGTCAAACATATAGTAATAGTTAATTAACTAATCTACTTTTTTAACTTGTTCAGATAAGAAAAACACATTATTTGAGAATGTTTCAGATAACTTTCCATTTTCTTCGAATACTACAATTGAAGCAGGTAATGAAAATCTACCGACAACTCCAACCTTTGAATAAACAACATAGCTTATTACTCTGTCTTCTCCGCTTTGTATTTCTCCGAGTGTCCATTGAACCTTTTTATCATGTAAATTAATTGAACTAGGTTTTATTGCTCCGAAGTTTTCATGTAATTGAACTATTGCTGGGATCTTCTCTGTTAACACAACATTACTCAAACTCTTTTTAGCTTTTATATGAACTGTTACTCTAAGTGCAAATTCTCCACCTTTTGTCTTTACATGTGAAACAGATTTTACTACTTCTAATTTAGTGGAGTTATATTTACTAAATGCTACTATTGTTCCAAATATAATTACTAAAATTATTAAAGGTATGGTATAATTTGTTCTAGCTTGTACTTCTACTGTTTCACTAGGGCCAACTTGTTTTGTCCAAGAATATTTATTCACTAATCCTTCTCTACTAACTTCTTCTGGCTTTTCGCTAAAGAATGTAAACGTTGATGTTAATAAATTTCTATATATTTCTAATTTAACTGTTTCAATTGTGTTACCCTTATTTATTTTGGCCATAGACTGAGTCCTTATAAAAAATCCTTCTGAATTCGATTCAGTATCTATTTCTTTACTCTCTCCAAATGAGATTTTACCCTTAATCACAGATTCACCTCTATCTACATTGAAATCAGCTTCTAAAAGATAAGCTCCTGCTGAAATCTTTTTAATTTTTTCTCGATCTACTTTAACAGTAATAGTTTTAGTTTCAAATGGTTCTAAATCAAACTTTTCTTCAGTTTCAAAAAAGACGGATGAGAATTTTACAACCAAATTTTTTAGCCTTGCATTATCTTTATTTTTTACAAAAAACTTCATTTGATCTCCAGGATAATTTGCGTCTGAAGAAATTTCTATCAAATCTCTTAAATCTATTACTTTAACAGTCATTCTGTCGTCGTGGTTAACGCCCATATAATCTCTTAGATAATAAACGAATGTATAAAATCCTCTTGCATTAAGATTAGATGTTGGAAAAACTTTTACATCAATTTCATTACTTCCTTTTACGAAATCCATATAGTCTGTTGGAAATATGTTTACATCTGTAAGAGTGTATATGTTATATTTTCCTTCACTAGCATTAGTAATTGTTAATGTTATTTCTGCTGGCTGATCATATTGAGGTACAATAACATTTGTAATAGTTTCTTTTTCAAAAGTTATCGGAGAGACAAAACTAAATAAAAACATACAGATGAATATCGACGTAATAACATTTTTCATATTATAGTTAATTTTATACCTTTTATAAAGATTACTCTAGTGATAAGTATATTATTTTTAGTAATAATTGATACCAACAGGTTTAAAAAGGGTGAAAGATGATTTATCTCAGGTTGATGTCCAAGGACATTCTAACATCGCAAGATGTGCCTATAACAATATGTCAAAAGAAATATTCAATAAAGAGCCAAGAGAATTTAATGATTCATTAGCAGTTGCTTTAAAAAAAATACCTGAATTCTCAATTCCAGAATGGGCATTATTTGTAAAGTCTGGTGTTTCTAAAGAAAGAGTTCCTGAAGATCCTGACTTCTGGTTTAAAAGAATTGCATCTATATTAAGACAATTATACATCCATGGTGTTGTAGGTGTTGAAAGACTAAGACACAGATATGGTTCAAAAAAGAATAGAGGAGTTAAACCTTCTAAACATAAGAAGTCTTCTGGAAAGATGATTAGAGTTATGTTACAACAAGCAGAGCAAGCAGGTTTTGTTGAGAAACTAGATAAGGTTCAATTTGGAAGAAGATTAACTGAAAAAGGAAGAAACTTTTTAGATTCAATTAAAATAGAAGGAGCTAAAGATGGTAAGGAAACACAACACGAAGAGTAAGAAAAGACATTTAGAAAAGGCAGGAAAACAAACTACTTGGGCTCCATTTTGGGCTGTAGTTAGAAAATTTGGTCAAGGAAAGAGAACACACCCATCTGCAATAACTCATGTTAAAAGAAATTGGAGACACAGAAAACTTAAGATTAAACCAAGAAGAATACATAAGGAGTTCTTAGGATAAAATGGTAGAAAATAACAACACAACAACAAAAGAAGAATCTAGCATTACTCAAGAGGCTGCTCTTAAAGTTGAAGAAAAACAAGATGCAAAAGTAGATAAGAAAAACGTTAAAGATGCTAAGCCTGAAATGGAAAGAGAATATGTAATTCCTGTAAGAAAAAGAATTCTAAAAGTTCCTAGATATAAGAGAGCAAAGAGAGCAATAAGAACAATTCAAGATTTCTTGGCAAGACATATGAAAGTAGAAGGAAGAGATACAAGAAAGGTTAAAATTGACAAATACCTAAATGAAGAAATGTGGTTTAGAGGTATAAAGAAACCTATAACAAAGGTAAAAGTTAGAGCAAAGAAAATCAATGGTATTGTTTATGCAGAATTAGCTGAAGTTCCAAAGGTAGTTCAATACAAGATGGACAAAGAAAAAAGATTCCAAGAAAGAGTAACTGCTGCTGGATCAAATAAACCTAAGGCAACAAAGGTTAAGTCTTCAGAAAAGACTGTTGAAAACAAGGTAGATGAAGCTGAAAAGGAAAAAGCAAGTGCTGAGGCAGATTCCAAGGAAAACAAATTTGAAGCTAAAACTATCAAGCATGAGACTTCCGGAGCACATACAAAAAAGACTACTCCTAGAAGACAATCCTTAAAGAAATAATTTTTTTAGTTAATTTAGTTTACTAATGCTTACCTATTATTGTTATTCTAGATAAATCCCAGGTTTTCCAGGCAAGGCTTTCTTAGACTTGTTTTCAGGATCAAACTTCTTTGGGTCATTTACTGCGAAAACTTCAATGTCTTTTCCAAGTTCTTTAGAAATCTGATTTTTATTCATTTTAGCCAATTCAAAAGGTAAAACATAGATATACGCTTTCTTTTTATCGGGGAATTTCTCTAGTAATTGTTTTAATTCCAAGATAATTTTTTCATTTAAGTCTTCTTGACTCTTTTTTTCTTTAATTTCTTCATATTTTGGCCACTCTGCTAAAGAGATGAATTCTTTATGTCCTAATTTCTCCCAAAGCTCTTCAGCTATATGTGGACAAAAAGGTGCTAATAATTTTAATGATCCTTCGAGAGTTTCCTTAGATATTTCACTTTCTTTAGAGATAGCATCAAAAAGTTCTCTTATTTCTATTGTAGATTTTCTATAGTCTAAACTTTCTATTTGACTAGTTAATCCCTTAATGGTATTATTTAGTTTTATCTTAATCTCTTTAGAATCTTTACCTATCTTTACATCTTGTCCAATCTTCCAAACCTTATTTATTATCCTTGTTGCACCTTGTATTCCTGAATCTGTCCAGTTAAATCCTTTTTCAGGGGATGCTTCAGATAGCAAGTAGAATCTAGTTGCATCAACGCCATACTTAGCCATTGTCTCAAGAGGTTCAATTACATTCCCCTTAGATTTAGACATCTTTTCTCCTTTAGCATCATTTATCATGCCTTGGTGGAATAGTCTTGGTGTTGCTTCTTCAAAATCAATTAATCCTAAGTCATGTAAAAACATTGCATAAAATCTAGAATAGATTAAATGCATACATGCGTGTTCGGCTCCACCAATGTATAGGTCTACCGGCATCCAATACTTAACTTTTTCTTTAGAGAAGATCTCTTTGTTATTTTTAGGGTCACAATATCTTAAGAAATACCATGAGGAATTTACAAAAGTATCCATAGTATTTGCTTCTCTTTTTGCCTTTCCTTTACATTTAGGGCACAAAACATTTAACCACTTAGCATTTGTCAAAAGAGGATTTCCTTCACCAAATTTAACTTCTTTTGGAAGTTTAACCGGTAATTCTTTTTCAGGAACTGCCACAACGCCACATTTTTCACAATGTATTAATGGTATTGGTGTACCCCAATATCTTTGTCTTGCAACAGACCAATCTCTAAGTTTATAATTTACAACCTGTCTTGCTAGTTTTTTTGAGATTAACCAATCGGTTATTTTTTTCTTGGCGTCTTCGCTTGAGATTCCGTCAAATTCTTTTGAATTAATTAATTTTCCAGATTCAGTAAACGATCCGTTATCATCACTGAACCATTCAAGAATTTCATTAAGTTCTCCAACAGGATGTAAAGACTTTAATTCAGAAATTGGAAGCCAGATAACTTCATGTTTTTCAGATTCTTCTTTCGATAGTGGAAGTTGTTTCTCGTCCTTTAGCCTAAAAACCAGAACATTAGAGGTAACAGACCTATTTACATCCTTATGAGATGCATAAAATTCAGCTAACATCTTGTATGGCATTTGACGATCCAATAAAAAATTTTGATAACCACTTTCTTCTTTAACTTCTCTTTCAGCAGCTACTAATGCATCTTCTCCCTGTTCAATTCCTCCCGTTATGGGTGTCACCCAGTCTAATTTTTTGTTTTTTAAAGCAATAAATTTATCCCCTGATTTGTTTAAAACAATTACGTGAACAATGTCTCTTCGGGTATTCTCTTTTCCTTGCTTGGGAGGATTATTTATATCCAAAAAATACGGAGCAACAACCTGTTTTATCGGAATTTTATATTTTTTAGCGAACTTAAAATCTCTCGTGTCATGAGCTGGAACTGCCATAACCATTCCTGCACCATAATCTGCAACGACGAAGTTACCTGCATAAACTGGAACTTTCTCATTTGTTGCGGGGTTTATTGCATAACTTCCGGTAAAAACGCCTTCTTTTTCCATATCTGCCATTTCTTTTTCTGAAACAGACTTTAATTTTTTCAAGAATTTGTCTACATCTAATTTTTGTTCTTTTGTAACTAATTCTTTTAGTCTTTTATGTTGTGCAGATATAACCATAAATGTAACTCCAAAAATTGTATCCGGACGAGTTGTAAATATGGACCATTTTTCAAGACAACTGTCCAAAACTACAGATTCTTTATTCCCGCAGATATGATCTTCTTCTGAAGTAAAATCAATTATCTCTCCGCCAATCTGTTCTTTTAATTTATCTGCATGCTGCTTTCCAACTGCGGAATCATTAGAAGATCTTAAAATTAAAATATCTTTAACATTGTTCTTTATTTTATTAAAATTAAATTTCCAATCAAATGTCTTAGCGAAAGGTCTTTCTTTGTCCTCAAAAACCGGAGTTAAAAATCCTGCAGCCAAGATTAATTTCTTTATTGGATGTCTTAATTGCTCCAATACCTTTAATGCAACAACACTTCCAAGACTATGCCCGAGTAAAACTGTATTTTCATCAAATTTGCAATTTTTTAAAACATATTCTATTTGTTCATTAATTTTCGGACTAGCTGTATTGGGTAATTTGGGAACTGTAACTTTATGGCCTCTCGATTCTAATTCTTTTTTTAACCACGGGAAAAAATTAGCTTCTGGATTTCCAGTATATCCATGTAATAATACAAAATTAGCTTCTGCTGGAATCTCAAAATCAATTTCAGTTCCATATGATTTACCAATCCAGTTCTTTTGCATGGCAATTGTTTTTTCTGGCCAGTTTAACTTTTTGTGTCCTTCAAGTAATCTATCCGCATAATCTGTTATTCTCAAAAACCACTGTTTCATTTGTTTTATCTCAATATTTGTGCCACACCTATCACACTTTCCACCTTGTGCCTGTTCATTTGAGATTATTGTGTTACAATTTGAACACCAATTTACCGGTGCTTCTTTCTCATATACGAGTCCCTTCTCAAACATTTTTAAGAAAATCCACTGATCCCATTTATAGTATTCTGGGTCTGCGGTATTAACTTGTCTTTCCCAGGAATATGTTAATCCTAATGTTTTTTCTTGCTTTATGAAATTTTTAATAGAGTTATTTGTATATTCTTCTGGATGTTTTCCAGCCTTTATCGCTGCATTTTCTGCCGGCAATCCTAGTGAATCAAAACCTGGCGGATGGATAACATTAAATCCTTGCATTTTCTTAAATCTTGAGAATACATCGCCAATAGTAAAATTAAATGCATGTCCCATATGCAATCCGGTTGCTGAGGGGTAAGGAAACATCTCTAAAACATAAAATTTCTTCTTTTTTGGGTCTTCCTCTGCTTCAAAAATTTTTGCTTTATCCCACTTGTCCTGCCACTTCTTTTCTATTGCTTGAAAATTGATTTCTTCCATATTCGTTTAAGAAAAACAAGCTTTTTAAGAATTGCTAAGTTCTTTTTCCATATATATGTTTTCTTTATCTAATAAATAGCTAAACTTTTTGTAATATTCTCTTACTCCTATACCTGAAATAATCCTAATTTTCTTAATTTTTTTCTTTAGGCAGATTTTTTCCGCTTCTTCGAGTAACTGTTTTCCAAAACCCTGATGTTGCCATTTCTCTTTTTCTTGTTTTCCTATTTCGCTTGCAGGGCCATAAACATGTAATTCCCTAATCATTGCATCTTTAGATTTCTTTTCTAGTCTTAATCTTAAAAGTCCAAATAACATATCATCTTTATTTACAATCTCTAAGAATACCTCTTTTCCATCTGACGCAGAGTAAAGGGTTTTCTTTAGTTTAAAATCTAGGTTAATATTTCTATGATCTCTTAAAGCAAAACCAACCTCTCTAAAACGAATTTCTTTTATTTTCATATTTTTCTTTCGAATTTCTTCTTCAACGTCTTTTCTTAGATCAATATTAACTAATCCTGCAACTAGGTAACTTGGAGGGATTTCTCGCATCATTCTCATGACTCTACAATATCTAGGAACAATCTTTAGAATATCAATTAATAATTTAGAGGTTTGTTCTTTTGTATAGGGAATATATTCTTTTTTATAAAACCAGTTTTCTAGTTCCGAACCTTTCAAAACCTGACATGGATATACTTTTATCTGATCTGGTTTAAACTTGTTATCTGAAAAGATTTTTTTTATTAATTTTAAGTCCTTTTTTGGATTAGATCCTGGAATTCCAGGCATTAAATGATAACCTATCTTAAAACCAGCTTGTTTTAGCCTTTTTGTTGCATTTATAACTGCGAATATTCCATGTCCTCTTTTAGTCAATTTGTAGATCTTATCATCAATTGCTTGTACTCCAAGTTCAACTCTTGTAGTTCCAAATCGTAACATTTGTTTTATGTCTTTTTCAGAGCACCAATCTGGGCGAGTTTCTATGCAAAGAGCAGTGCATCTATGTTTTGCTGTTTCATTAATTGTTTTTGCTTGTTCAAAGGTTTTTGATATCTTGCCATTAAGGGCATCATAACAATCCTTGATAAATTTTTCTTGGAAGTCTTTAGGATATTGTAAAAAAGTTCCGCCCATAATAATTAATTCTATTTTATCTGTTGGGTGTTTCATAAATTCAAAAGATTCTAGCCTATTTTTTACCTGTCTTTTAGGATCATATTC
>CAZKBE010000008.1:0-28166 GCA_964551115.1 Candidatus Woesearchaeota archaeon | reverse complement strand
TGTCTACAGAGGGCAAACTTAACGCAAAAACACTTTACCCAGACGATTATTTAAAAATAGATGGAAATCAATTACGGCCTGTAGAAGGTAAATATAACTTACAGGTTACAGAAGAATACGATGAGATTTCCTTTATTGATCAGTTGAAATTGATCACGGTAGATCATTCTCCCGAGGTTGATGTTTTTAATGGTTTGACCAGACAAGATTCTCACTCTATCTATACAGTTAGTAAAAATCCTTCTTCTATTGTTTCTTGTGCGGATGTATTGGGTAATGATTGTTTATCTGCTGTTTCTACGAAAGACGGAATTTTTACAATGAGTCCCGTAGAGAATGTTACTAATTTAGTTACTCTTAATTTAGGAAATTTATCTGGATCTTCCGAAATAAAATTAATTGTTTCATATTCTTGGGTAAATGGCTATTCTGTAAATAATTCTAAAAAAAGCATCCAGATAAAAAATGAATCTGGAGATTGGGTAACAATTATGGCAGATTATGATTTAACTGCAAGAGCAGCCCTACAAAAAACCTATGTGCTTAATCTAACTAATAGATTTTTAACAGATGATTATTCTGTTCGATTTGTTTTGCCAATTCATGCAATTGACTATATTGCTCTCGATACCACTTCTCAACAAGAAGTTATAATAAATGAATATAATCCTTTAACTGCAGATTTGCACTATAGAGGATATTCTGATTTTATAAAAAATATTACAAAAATATTCTTTTACAATACATTAATTGAGCGGGATTTTTCAACACCTTCTGGAAATTTCACTAAATATGGCGATGTTTCTTCGTTGGTAGATTCAACAGATGATAAATATGCAATCATTAGTCATGGAGATGAAATTTCGGTTTCTTTTGCATATGAACCAGTAGCTGAAGGTTTGGAGAGAGATTTTTTGATGTTTGAATATGCGTATTACAAACCCGCTTCTTTAGATATTGGAAAGCAAGTTGAACCTCTTCCGTTTAGAGCAATGAGTAAGTATCCTTATAATGAAACAGAAAGCTATCCCTTAACACAAGAAAATCAAAATTATTTATCGGAGTATAATACTAGACAGATGATTTCAGAGAGGTTTGGAGGGTCATTGCCCTTTTCAATAAATAATACTGTTTTTGAAAATACCTTTATTGTTCCTGCTGGCATGGGGACTACAGCGCTATATCTTTATGATGAAATAAATACTAGTTTGTTAAATAATAATATCTCTGGAGAGGGATTAGGTATTTATCTGGATAGCTCTACAGGGACAGTTGTTATGGGAAATAATATTGCTGTTGCCTTGAATGCAATCTATATTCAGTCTTCTAGTAGTAACGAAATAAAAAATAATACTTTTAATACTTCTTCTTTAGAAACTTCTGCGATTTTTGTTAATGATGCAAGCATTCATAATAATTTTCTCCATAATACAATTATCGGAGATCGATGGGTTGAAGATTATAGCGGAGAGAATTATTATAACGATTCTTATTCTGGAAATATCTATTATTTTGAAGACGGATCTCCTTCTTGGGATTATTATACTTTAACAGATACAAATAATGATGGTTGGGCAGATTCTGGAAGTTTACCTTTCAATAGTTCTTTACAAGCTAGGGAGATATTTTTTGGAAGTCAGCCAGGTTTAGCTTCTATTGGTGACTTAGGGGGCTGGTCAACTGGTGAATATTTGGCGGATGGTGATTGGGAGACTGGCTCGGTTCCTTCTGATTCTCAGGCATATGCCGTGTTTAATACAGGATCTATAGAAAATGTAATTAATGCTACCTTTAATGTGGGTACAAATTTGGGTATTGTATCATTTTTATATCCCCCGGAATGTTGGTCTAATGAACGTATCAATGCAACTTCTTATTCTGGTACCAATATAACCGTAGTTTGTGCTGGCTCGGAAGGTTCTGTTTTAATGGGGGTTATACTTAGTACGGATCAGCTAAATGAGATGGAACTGAACTGGAGTTATTATGGCTCTGGTTCATGGGAAGAATATGGTGAGGATTGGCATCCTGCAATGACTAGTTCTCCCTCGATAAGAAGTATTAATGTCTCTTTAATTTCTCCATTGGATAATGCAGAAACATTGGGTTTTGTTGATTTTATTTTTAATGCTAGCACCGGTTTTGAAAGTCAAGAGATTGGCTATTGTAATTTAACCGCAACTAGCACTATTCTTAGAACCAGTGAGATTTCTCCAGTAAATGAAAATGGATTAGTAGGGTTATGGCATTTTAATAATGATTTATTAGACTCTTCTGGAAATGGAAATGATGGAGAAGCGGTTAATGATGCTAGTTTTAGTTTGGATAGTAGATTTGGTTTGGGATCAGAGGTTTTAGATGGCGTAGGGGATTATGTAAATATTAGTGATTCAGATAGTTTAGATTCGGTAGATTTGACTGTCTCAGCTTGGATCAAATATTCTGGTTCGGATGATGAGATAATTTGGAATAGGATTATTTCTAAGAAAACTGCTTGGACTGACAATGACGGATTTGAAATAACGATGGTTGCCGATTCTGATAGTGAAATTTATGCTGCAGGCAGTGGAGACATGCCCAATGTGAGAATTGATTGCGTGGATAGTTGGAGTAATAATTCTTGGCATCATATTGCGGTAGTTTACCAGGGTTCTGTTGTAAACATTTATTGTGACGGGTCTTTTAAGGGAAGCGGAGCAATAAATCCTATTGTGGCAAATGATAGGCCATTATTTTTCGGAGGTATGCAAGATCAATACTTTAATGGGAAAATGGATGAAGTTGCTATTTGGAACAGATCTTTATCTGCTGATGAAGTAAGTAGTTTGTATAGTATTCACTTTAAAAATTCTTCATCTTCCATTACTAAGGATACAGAACAGGGCTTAAGTTTAAATTTAGACAATGCAAACTATAGTTGGAGTGTTTCATGTACCGATGATGCTGGATTTGTTGGCACTTCAGAAACAAGAAGTTTGATTGTAAACGGAACTGTTAATACCGAACCAGAAACACAAACAAATCAAATAACTTCCTCTACTTACTCTCCAAAAACCTATTTCTCAGATGTAAAACTTCCAACAGAAGGAAATAACTTTAATCTAAGAGTTTTAGATAAGATTAAATTCAAGGCTCAAGGTAATAACCACACATTAACCATGCAGAATTTTAATTCTACGCATGCGAAAGTTAAGATTGAATCTGAGCCAATTACCGCTTGGATTGAGAAAGGAATTCTATATGAATTTGATTTGGATAATGATTCGGTAAGAGATGTTAGAGCGAGATATGGTGGAATAGATGCTACTTCAAAAAAGGCGATGATTTTCGTACAAGAAATAATTCTAGAAGGTAAAGAGGAGGAAAACAAAGTTAATGGAGAAGTAATAAAAGATCTAGAGAGGGAAAAGAGTGGTTTGGATTGGGCATTCTGGCTGATGCTTTTGCTAGTTACAGGAATAATCCTTTGGACTATTTGGTATTTGTTTGAAGGAAAGATTAAAGAAAAACAAAATCTCTGGTTTAGTATATAATGTTAGGATGAAGAGTTATCAAGCTAAGATAGAGGGGATCGAACAAGAGTTAGATTTGTTGAAGAATGGTGGTGAAGGAATTAAACTTAAAAAACTAAGAAAACCGAGATAAAATATAATTTGAAAAGATTTATATAGGGGTTTTAATAGATTATTTTAATAAAATAAATGGTGAAGATTAAATTTAGAGTTTTGCTTTCATTAACGGCCCTAATATTATCTATATATTTTGTTAGTTTTGGTTACGCATTTTCCGGTGTAGGAACCGGGACACTAGTAAACCCATATAATATAACTAATTGTACCCAATTGGATGAAATAAGAAATGATTTGGATGCAAATTATTCACTAATTGTAGATATTAATTTTAGTACTGCAGGTTGTACGCAATATAGGACAGGTACTGGTTGGGTTCCAATTGGAGATTATGATGGAGGTACTTGGACGGGAAATGCATTTTCTGGAACATTATTTGGGAATAACCATAGAATAATAAATTTTTATATAAATAATCCTTCTGGACCTGTAAATTTTAAAGCAGGTTTTTTCAATAATCTTGGCCATAATAGCTCTCTATGTGGGAAAGTTTATGATTTGGGATTTGTAAATGTTAGTGTTAATTCGGATTATGGTCCTACCGGTGTTATTGCAGCTTATGCTGGAGTAACATCTCTTGCAGGAGCAGCTAGTGGATGTTCAGTAATTAACAATACCTATGTGACAGGGAATATATTTACAGAAGGGCCGGAGGTTGGAGGGCTAGTAGGTTATGGAGCCATGGTAACTATATCTTATTCCTACGCAAATTTAACAATAAATGGACGATACGATGTTGGAGGGCTAGTAGGTTATGGGAGAGGGGCCACCATAACACATTCGAACTCTAGCGGTTTCATTTATGCAGGAGGAGATGGAATAGGAGGAAATCACCATAATCTTGGCGGTTTAGTAGGAGACGGGGAATCGGTGAAGATTAATAATTCTTATTCAAGTGCGATAGTTAATGGAACATATAATGTTGGAGGATTGGTCGGAAATGGAAAATCGGCGGTATTTTATAACGTTTATGCAACTGGAAAAGTGAATGGAACAAATAATTCTATTGGAGGATTGATTGGTAATGCTGAAAATGCAAATATAACCTATGCCTATTCAACAGGTAACGTATATGCCGGAAAAAATGAATCTAATTATTCAAATGTTGGAGGATTTGCTGGATTTGCAGAGGGTGCAATTTTTAGTAATGTTTATTCAAGTGGGAATGTAAGCGGAACTGGAAGCGAGGGGATTGGAGGATTAATAGGATCCGGAACACTTGTTGTGCCAGGGTCTAATTATTGGGATGTTAATACTTCTCATCAAATAACAAGTTCTGGTGGGGCAGGCCTAACAACCCTTGAGATGAAAAATATTAATACCTTTAATATTTGGAGTATTGTAGCTGTAAGTTTCGGAGCAACTAATACAGGCTTTACTTGGAATATAGTTAATGCTAGTACTTATCCTTTTTTAAGTTGGGAATCGGCTAGAGCAAATCCAGATTTAACTACCCCAATACTTTTAACAATTTCTTCAACCTCCGATTATGATGGTGCTACAATAAATTGGACTACAGATGAACTTGTTAATTCAAGTGTTTCTTATGGCCTTAGTGTAGCTTTATTGGGTGGGACAAATAGAAACTCTAATCTTTTTAATAATAGTTATACAATTATTGGCGATTTAGACGAAGGCACTTTGTATTATTACAATATCACTTTCTGCGATACTGCTGGAAATTGTATAACCAACGGCACATATAATTTCACGACCGGATTTTTTTATCCTCAAATTGCTTCTGTAAGTTCTGGAGATCCTTCAACTACTTCTGCAACAATAACCTGGACAACAAGTGAAGAAGCAAATGCGAGTGTCAGTTATGGAACTTCTCAAACAAATTTGGCTACTCGAGTAGATGATACTGGTTTTGGTTTAAGCCAATCTATTGCCCTAACTGGACTGACTGCAAATACCTTATATTATTATAATGTAACTTCATGTGATTCTTCTGGAAACTGCAATACTTCCGGACCCAATAGTTTTACAACCGATGCTATTTCAAGTGGTGGCGGTTCTTCCGGCGGCGGAGGTGGAGGCGGCGGAGGTGGAGGAGCAACTTCATTCTGGACGACCACACAGATATTGAGCACAACAGACCTAGCGGAATTTCAAGAAACCGGGATTACAAAGGAATTATCTGCTAAGAGCCAAATAAGAATAGTCGTAAATGGTTCAAATCATCATGTGGGAATTATTAATCTAACATCTAATAGTGCTATAATAAATATCTCTTCAACTCCGCAACAGGCAGTATTTAGTGTTGGAACTGAAAAGATGTTTGATGTGAATGATGACGGGTTATTTGATGTTAGAGTAAAATTAAACTCTATAAATGGAACCAAGGCAAATGTAAGTATCGGTTTGATTAAAGAAGAGATTATTGTAACTCAAGAAGTAGTGGAGAACGAAGCCCCAACGGAAGAAAACAAAGAAACAGATGAACCAATAGGGCCAAGAAATTTGTTGTGGTTATGGGTTACAGGAAGTATTTTGATTGTGGTCGGAGTGATTGGAATTGTTATCTGGAGAAGAAGAAAATAAGATTAGATCCTATTCCGCCCGAATGGTCATGTAAAATTTTTCGAATTTAATGCAATTTTTACCCTATTTTCTAGATAGTGAACTTCCAGTAATTTATCTTGTCGGGTATATCTTGTGTCTCTGGCACTATTCCGACTAGGCGACCAAGATCAAAGTCGAGAACGGTTCTGCTATTGGCTTTAGACCTGCCCTCAAGTCCCCAGAGATACCATGCCCGCATTTGCGGCTTGTCTCCGCTACAGGATCCTGGATAAACCCCCATTGCAGTGTCGTAACCAAACCTTTCTTTACCTTCAGCAAAAATAAGATCTGTATAATCATTAAGTAATGCTTGATCCCTTGCTAAAACCTTCCAAACAGGATGAGCTTTAACGCCTTCTCTCGACATTGAATCGTTAATCTTCCCAAGATTTCTTTTTTTAAATAAATGTACCTTATCTCCTTGTAATGCCTCGTAAACTTCTTCGCCAATAACTAATGACCCCATGTTTCTTGGACTTGTAGGAATCATTGCCCTTAAAATTTGGGAATCAAGGATGATCTTTACATCCCCATTGGGATGACAAACAACTGTATCTCCAGAAACAAGATAATTATCTCCCCAAGCAGTTTTTACTTCTGTAGGATCATTTCTTAGTTGAAGTCTTCTTTGCATTAATTGAGGAATATTCATTGGAACTCTACCTTCCGCAATAAGTAAGGGCATTTGTTCCGTATTTTTACCTTCATACCATTGAAAAGTATCTCTACCTTTTTCACTAGGTAAATTATATTGAACCATACTAAATCAATAAATCGGAGGTTTAAAAACCTTAAGATGTTGTTGTAACTTTAAAGATATAAATATAGAAAAGTTTAAGTTTTTTGCACTTACCTAACCTTTATTCAATACTTAGAATTTTAATTAGAACTTAGGTTAGGTTAGTGAAAATTAGAGTCAGGTTGAAAATGGACTTCACAAATAAATCCCTTTTGTTGAATGGCTGAAATTACTTCTGCGTGAAAATCCCGATTATGCAACATCTTGTGGTGATTAGGACAAAGACCAATTAAATTTTTTTTATTACTGTTCTTAGTATCTCTATCTAAATGATGTAACTCAACGATTTTATCAAAACCACAAAGAAGGCACTCCTTTGTGATCTTCTTATAAGTTTCTAGATCTAGATTATACCATTTTTTATAATTTGCACTTTTTATAGAATCTATATGAAAAATAGAACTATAGCAGGCAGCACAGAGACCCCTTGAATGGTGAGGCAGATCCCTTTGACACCTTTTACAGTTAACCAGTTTCGGTTTCCAACTGAGTCGCTTATAACAAGTAATACATAATCCTTTTGCATGCTTTAGGGTATCTTTACTACAGTTAGGGCAAATAAATCTCTCCATGTGGCTCTAACAGAGCCGTTTCTTTAAATATTTATGTTGTAACTATCAAATTACGTTCGCATAAAGTTAAAAGAACTACAGGTAATATATCTTATATGAACCTTTATGCATAAAAAGATCTTCGAGCTAATTTAATACCTTTTTCCACCTAAAAGGGGCTGATCCGACTCGTCTATTTTGCCGGCCTGAGAAATCATCTTTAAAAAAGCCTTTTTTTGATTTCTGGATTCATAACCAGCGGCCAGCCCACATTCCCTTACCTTAGGTTGACTTAGTGCACAATCCCCTATTTCTAAAGATCGGCCAATTTGTTGTTTTTCTTTTATCCTGTGAGTTTTTAAAGTTTCTTCAAGATTATGAAATATCTCCCTGGATGATTTACCGGGTCTTAAACTAGAAAGTTGGGAGGTGATATAATCATGTATTGAATAAGCATTACTAAATGGTTCTTCAGGTATTGGAACTCCCAAATCATGCGAACGATAGAGTAAAGACCTTGCATACTCCAAGGCACTGGGATAATTAGGATTTTGTTCATGTTGTGTATCTAACGTTTCGAATTGACCCCTCGAAAGCTTAATTTCTAGCAGAAAAGCTCCAACTACTGATTTAGTTAAGTTATTTTTTGAATTTGCCATGATTTTATTTGATTCCTGGAGTTTTTAAATTTTTATGGGATAACCATATCTTTTTGCTACCTGAATAAATGATCTGCTTGATGTGAAATCTTCTCGTAAGTCTTTGTTCTTCTTTCTTGTTTTTCTTGCTTTTGGAATTTGCAAAGATCTAGAGACTCTGTGCACTTAGGTTGACTTTGTGCAATTGATGGAGAAGTATATCTTGGGAAATCCTGAGACCCTCTTAAGGGATACGGATCAGAACTTTCAAGAAGGCAAAATAAGTTCTTATCCCCTAAAAAATCCCTTAATTTGCGTGGATTTTTAATCCTTATAAGTCTAGAAGCCAAATCTTCAGAAAGTTTTGGCGGAAGTTCGGTGGCCTCAAAATAATCTCCGGGCGAAAAATACCTTAAGCCCTCGCACTGAGAAATTTGTATGACTTTTATAGGTGTCCCTGTTTTGGAATCTAAGTATATTGCCCGCTCAATCGGCATTTTATTAAAGTCTTGCATAGCTTAAGAAAAGTTGAAGCAATATTTAACCTTTTTGGAATTTAAGATCAACTACCAAGCATAGTAAAACAATAGAGATTTTAGGCCAGGGAGGGTTATGCACTTAGGTTAGCTTAGAGAAATAAAAAATAAAAGAATAGGTTCTGATCCGAACAAAGATTATTTGTCGAAAAGAGCCATAACTACTCCTAAAATAGTTCCGATTATCACTATCCAACCAGCTATTTGAGTAATTAGGGGAAGGATATAAGGAACAATTAATACCTTCGTAGCCATTCCCGAACCAACCGAAAGAGAAACTAGCACCCCGACAAGCCAGGCAATGAGGCTAGCAATTTTTGTAGTTCCTTTCTCTGTTTTAGTTTTTTTTACCATTTTACCTCCTTTTAGTTTTTTTTAGATTTAAATATTTTATTCAAGAAAATCCAAGATAGTAAAAAACAACCTAGAAAAAAGGAGACTAGAATGTAGGAATATGAATCAGACCAACCAAGATATTTTACGCTTGAAGGATCGAAGATTGTTAGACTGGATGGATTTAAAGAACATTTGGCCCAGAAGGATTGTGAAGAAGGCATGGCAGGTGTAACTTGGCAAGGGATGAATTTATAGAAAAATAATGCACCCGAAGCGAAGGAAGAAAAAATTAATGCTGAAAAAAATTTAATATTTTTTACCATATTTAAAGTAATCTAACAGAGTTTAAAAGGATTTTGATTGAAAAACCAGTTTTTTGCCATTTATAGTGTTTAACTGCAGATATAACTACCGACGACAGGTGGCTGTTTGGACAGCTGTTTGAGGTGTTTACGCCACAAACAGGTGTTTATGTGGCTGTTTAATAAAATAATCAATATTTTATAGGATTTCTTACTTAATTCTTTTTTTCAAAAGAATTTACGAAGATAAAAATGGCTGTTTGGTGTTTAAACAGCTAGACAAAAAACAAACAGATGGGTGTTTAAATGGATAAAAAAGACTAAAAAAATAGAAAGATTTATAAAGGTGGGTGTTTGATAAATATTAACATGTTCGGATTTTTTAACAACAAAAAGGAAGTAAGGAGGATTGAAGAAGATGTGAAGGCATCTTTTGATAACATCAAGAAAGATTTCTCTAAAGTAGGTACCTGGATAAGCCATCTTGACGATAAAGGTAAAGATAATAGTAAGGATATAGCTCAGATAAAAGAACAGTTAGGCATGATTTTTGAAGATTTAGAAGAGGTAAAAGAAGCAATTTCGCTGTTTGGTGGCAGGATGTCCAAACACCCCCAAACAAGCGTTTACAAACAAACAGCATCTGTTGATGTTCAAACACCTGTCCAAACGGCCGTCCAAACAACCTTTTTAGATAATTTAACAGTTAGTGAAAGATCAATAGTACTAGCATTGTTATATTCAGATATGAAATTGAGTTATGAAGACCTCGCAGTAATGCTTGGAAAAGATAAAAGTACAATTAGAGGGCAAATAAATGCTATAAAACAGAAAAGTGAGAGTTTAATACAGGAATATACTGAGCCAACAGGTAAGAAAAGAGTGTATATACCTGAAGAAATAGCTAAATTAATATCTAAAAGTGTAAAAGTGAGAGTTAAGAAGAAAGAAAAACAAGAAAAAGATGAATAAAAGTGAGAATTATAGCTGAAGATATTAAAAAAGATGATAAGAAGAGTACTTAAATAGGTAATAGGAAAATTACCTAAAAAAGTGAGAAGAAGATATAATAAATTTCGTGAAAAAAAACAAGAAAAAAGAGAGTTAAAATAAAAAAGACGGGCCTAAATATGAGAGATTTAGGGTCTAAAAAGAGAAGATTTGATAAAAAAGTGATAGATCAGATCTTTTATTCGGTAAGACGAATAAGTTTTATTTATTAAAGATCGCGCAATTTGAGAATTGTTTGAAGAGAGGCTATTCTCTGAAATTCCGACGAGATATTTAGACAAATTAATTTATTATTTAACTTAATTTTAACTAAAGGTATGCCCTTGGAAATTAATTTATTAGTATAATCCCGTATAGAAGACTCGGTCAAGTTGAGGTTATTTGCAAGAAGTTTGTAAGTAATCTCCTCGATTCCCCTATCTTCTAAAGAGTATATGGTTGAAAAGAGCAACATTTCCTTATTTGTAAGCCTCTTGAACTTTAACCTAATCTCCTTGCGTATGGAATCTAGGGAATCTAAGGCTTCTTTAGCCTTTTCTAGTGCTAAAATAGGGCTATTTTGTGCTCTAAGGGTGGTGTTTAGAGTAAGATTGTCTGTCTGTTGGTCTGTCTGTCTGTCTGTTGATTTGTCTGTTGGAACCCCCCTATTTCCTGTGGAAAAGTCTGAAAAGGGCGTTTTTGACCCCCTCATTTCCTGTGGAAGTGTTGGATTATCTGCCTGTATGTGTGTTGGAACAGTATTTTGTAAGGGAGAATAGGAGTCTATCTGTTGGAGTTTGGAAGGAGAACAAGAAGACTCAATATTAGATAAACGTATAGAAACGGCTTGAATTTCTTGTCTAATGAGGTTCATCTCTTCTTTTATTCTCTGAAAAGCCTCTTTTATAGGATCCATCAGTTAGTTAAATTTAAACAGTTTAAAACCTTAATTATGGTGGATTAATGCCTATCCCAAAGAATTCTTTTCAAAGAGTATTTGCTTATCAACGGAATTAGACTGAGATTTCTTATAAATCTCATAGGCTTTATTAGAAATTCGCCATCTGATTCTTCTAGAGTATGGATCTCCTTTAGCATTTTTTGAAATACGAGTAACTAGTTGGTTTTTTTCAAGATCTAAAATAAGTTTTTTTATAAATTCCTCATCTCTTGCAAGTTCATGAGAAATATCTGAGGTAAAAATCTGTTTAGGGAAGGAAGTATATAAAAAATAAATAATCTGTTCTTGAATTCTCTCTTTTTTTTCTTTTGAAATGGGAGGCATAATAAAAATAAGGTTAATTGTTTTAAATAGCTTTGCAATGATACTCCCTGGCGAGGTATAAAGAGGAATAAAGAGTAGAAAAATAGTAAAATATGTATTTATCAGTTAAATTGTAACCCGAGTTTTACTCTTTTTGAAAGAGATTTAACCAAAACTGTGAAGAAATCTACTAATTTGATGGATTAAATATTAAAGATTTGAAAATTTTTAATCTATTTGTGGATCTACGTTAAAATATTAGACAGGTTCCCTACGCGTTTTTCATATTTCTGATATTTTATACGTTTTTTTTAATTAAAAGTATATTTACGTAGTAATATCGCCCCATATTGACAAAAATTAACTATAGACATTTGTCATTTATGAAGGTAGTAAGCTTAGTGGTAACTATCTTGTCTTTTGGGTTTCCAACTATATCATTGACCTGTGCATGGTCTAAAGATTTGACTACCAATATTTCTGAATATAACTTGCTTTCTAATAGTTTTTCATGGAATTCTTGGGCGTTGTTTATTCTTTTTTGGTTTCCTCTTGTAATAACATAAAAATTAGGTATTTCTTTTCCAGTTTGGATATAATTTATTGGAGAAGCTTCTTGCCAAAGAAGTTCATCATTACCAAAAACGGCACTTCTTAATTCTTCTTGAATATTATAAATGTCATATCCTTCAGAATCTATGGAAATTGTACATTTTATGTTAGAAAGAGTTAAATTATTAGTTTCTAAATATTTGTCATTTGTTGATATAGCAGAAACAATTCCTGCACCTGCAGAATGTCCAATTAAAATTATATTTTCCATATCAATTTTATATTTTTCTGAATTTTTAATTAAAAAAGAAATTGCAGATGCAACATCCTCATTATGGATAGGATAGGTTATATCATTATTTTCGGCAGTTAATCTGTAATTTACACTAACAAAAACCATACCAAGAGAATTGAAATAATTTGGCTTGTAGTCCATATTATTGGCTTTATCCCCCATAATCCACCCGCCGCCATGAACATAGATTATAGTTGGATTTTTTTCATTAGTATTTTCTGGAGAATAAATATCTAAACTTAATAAATTTGGATCAGTATTAGTAATGGATTTATACTGAATTGTTTCTATATTTTGATAAGAGATATTTGGTTGTAAAGGAGGCTCATAGGCATGTTTTCTAGTTTTAATAATAAACAATCCGCCTATAAAAATTAAGATAATGATAATTGTGACTATTATTTTTGTTTTTTCCATAAGATTATTTATAGTTGTTATCTGAGGGTATTTAAATATTTAATGTCTATATTTTAGAAAATGGTGTGTGTCATGGGGCTAAGATACTTGTCTCCTGTTTAAAATATTTGAATTTTCTTAAAAATTACTGTAAATGTTAGATTATCTCAATAAAAATGGGTTCTGTTGACAATGAGATATTGCTCGCAGAAATAGTAATATTTTCTCTAACTAGAGGATTATGGGTATCGTCTATGGAGTTTATTAAATATATAATTTTAGTTGTTACGTTTCCTAATTTATCGCTTAAATCAATGGTTTTATTTCCCTCTTCGCTCCAAGCAACAAAAATTGAATCTTTGTTTTCAAATTCAAATCTATAAATATAATCCTCACCGATTCTTTCTGCATTCTTAAACCCATCAATTTTTTCACTTAACTGTTTTAAAGTATAGTAAACAGGATAAGGCTTTCCATTATTATTTGCCATAGCCAGTATATACCATATCTGATCAACAACTTGGTTTGACTTTAGTGCGTGCTCCCATTGATTAGTTGTTTCAAAATTAAGCCTCTCGACACCAAGTTCAGCGGCAATTGCTACCTTTTTAACAACTGTTTCGGATTTTAATTTTTCATAGTTACTATACTCCGGTTCAATTTTATCCCTTATTTTAATAAAATACTTTGTTGATTCTTCACGATTGCCAAAAGGCGATGTGAATGTTGTAAACATCCAAGGGCCAGTGGAGGTATCTCCGCCCCAAATTGGTTTATTAGTATATTTTCTAATCTCGTTCACTTGGCCATATAGACCATATATTCCCCTATTATAGTGAACTTCTACTAAATCGTAATAATTTTCTTCTTTTAAGGTAATTTTTACAAAATTAACCCCTTCTTTCAGAACCGGGTCTAAAGAACTAACCCTTTGTTCAATTAATGTTTCGTTTGGAAAATCATCATATACGTCCCCAAAATTTATCCCTGCATGAATAATTTTTGAATCTGGATTTGCCTTTTCTTTTGCTGAGTATGCTAATTTTAAGAGTTCTATATATTGCTCTGGTTTTCTATTCCAATGAAAGGGGTGTTGTACTTCACTTTCAATTTCAAAGTATAAAATAGGTTTTAATAACCCTGGCATATCGTTTATCCCATCCCCATCATATCTTTCAATTAGATGATATACAAAATTATAATAGTCATTTAAATATTCTTGTTTTGGAGGAGCACTTTTTATTAAATTTGAAAAACTATCTCCTCCCAACCCCTCTCCTAAGTCCACTGCCCAAGGCGCATCAGATTTTAAAATCAATTGTATATTAAATCCTTGTTTTTGATATCTTATAATATAATTATCTAGATCTTTAGTAATATAGTTATGTTTACCATTTATAGGTGCTTTTGGTTCAACTTTACTCCAATCAATATCTGCAGCTTTTATCCATTTAATTCCCGCATCTGCATAAAGCGCAGGTATCCATTCTTGTTTTGCCATATAACCCACACCCAGAATCGAATTTTGTTCTTCCAAACTAAGAGGAGCTAAAACAGAAGAATAAGATATATTTTGAGGAATATTTTCTTTTTGACTAATATTTCTTTGAAATATAACTATAGCACCAATTAAAATTAAAATTAAAATCCAAACAAGGATTAATTTAGACTTTTTCATATTTTCTAAAAGACATAAGGCTATATAAGGTTTTTGAAGATTTAAAATAAATATATTAAATAAAAATTACTAAATTCTATAATTTAACCAAAAAGGATATAATCTCTCCTTTTTATTCATTTAGTCTGACTCCTTGAGGGATTTGTTTGCAATCGAAGTATAAATTTCTCTGGGAATCTTGAGAATACCTCCCATTTGCAATAAACTCCAAGGTCTTTGGAAAGATAACCTTATCTCCAATTTCTTTTAATCTCTCTTGATATTTTTTGGAAATAATATTAACCTGCTCAAGATCATTTAAATTAAAGTTTTCTGAGATATTTGTCTTAAGGGGTGCAGAAATCATTAAAAGTTTTCCAGAATCTAATTTACTTTCAACTATGTGGGTAGATGACCTTAGTTCCCTCTCTCCTGCAATAATGGCATCTCTTACTGCATGAAGCCCCGTGTATTTTCTTTTGCCATTCTCCATGATAGATAAATCGGCCGGATGGACATTTATGCCTAAAAAAGCACTAATTAAGGGAGGGGTAACTAGACTCATATACCCTGCATAAGCAATCACATCAATATTAAACGGATTTAGAGCCTCGATAGTTCCTTTATCAAATTCTACCCTTAGATCTAAATCTCTTTTTGACTTTCCCCTTTCTTTATAAAAATTCCCTAAATCCCTCATAATTACAGGTATATTATAATATTCTCCAATTTTTACTGCATTGCTTGAATGATTATCCGAAAATATAACTGAAACTATATAAGGTAATCTGCCTTTGGATAATTTAATTTCTCTTTCATATTCGATAATATTCATTAGGTTTGAGCCTTGCCCTGAAATAAAAACGGCAAGAGACATTAATTCATTTTTTGTATTAAATAATTTGTTTAAAATCATCTTTATTTTGTTTTAATTAAAGAGGGGTATTTTATAAAGGTAGTCAAGTTTAAGACGCCCAGACCAGGAATCGAACCTGGAGGCCTGTAAAGGCGCGGTTTTCGAGACCGCTCGAGTACCATTGTCGCATCTGGGCATAAATTTTATATAAATAGAACGTATAAAAGATTAACTAAGGGTTAAAAATTAAAAAATTATTCTTTTTTCGAAACTTCTAATCGTGGAATTTTGATATGTATAGGTAGATTCATCTCTTCTTCTAATTCAATCGCTCGAATTGAAGCCTTTTGCATAATTAAATTTAAAATCATTGTTTGGAGTTCTTTATCAAGAGTTTTTTCTTTCCAACCTTTAATCATATCTTTTTGAGTTTTTGGATCAACTTTTAATATTATTTCCCCATCTAACTTAATTTCCGCAAGATCCTTATATTTTATTACAAAAGAAAATACTATTTTTACGGCTTCTTCTTTAATTAGATTTAATTCTTGTTTATCTATTGAAGCAATGTTTATATGGGGATTTATCTCTAATTTACCTTTAAAATCAGGATATTTCTCTGCAAAGATCTTAGTATAGTTAAACCCTAATATCTGAATTTCTCTTGCCATAAAACTATTAATTTTTTAGCCTTTTTAAGATTATTGGTATTAAAGAGATTATAAAGAATTAATAGTTAAATTATCCAATTGAATATTATAAAAACTTAAATTTATTGATTTAATTATATTAAATCTTCTTCACTAACTACAACAAAATCTCCAATAGCAATAACCGCATTATAGGGGACTAAAGCTTCTTTATCTTTTGTTTTTTCTAAAGCTAAATTTAGAGTATATGCTGTTAAATCTTTAACAATAATATTAATCAATTCGCCTGTTTTAGTTTCAAATGTTAAATCTTTAATAAAACCAAGTCTCTTACCTTCTTTGGTTACTACTTGCTTTCCTAATAAAGATTTGAAAGGTCTTTTTTCCATATAATATAGATCTGGGAGTTATTTATAAATCTTTGTGTAATATAATAGTATAGATTAGTAGATATATAATTCATTTAAATTAAATAAAAAAAATAAATTATTTGATTATATTTTTAAAAAAATACTCCCACCCTATTGTTTCGCTTGGAAAATAAATATTATAAAATATTAATAATTCGAATATAAAAAAATTAATTATAACTAATATGCTGCGGATTATAATCTTTACAATATAACATATAATAATAAATATATTATATTATATATAATATATAATATATAATATATAATATAAAGCTTTATAAATAAAATAAAAACCTTAAAAATTTTCTCTTTCCTTTTTAAAGCTTATGTACTATTTCCATAGGTAATGGTGGGGTGAGGGGGATTTTAGAAAAAGGTTCATATAATCTAAATTTATATTAAATTTTTATCCATAAGAAATAAAGGTTAACTTACCTATATTTCAAATATACTAATGTTTAAATAGATTTAATTTTATTTATTTATATGTTAAAATTTAAAGAATTAGGTGGAGAAGATAATAATGGCTGTTGAACTTGGAGGAATTTTTGATTCTGCTATAAAAAACTCTCTTTTTAAGAATAAATCTCATTTACAATCAAATTATAGCCCTCAATCTATTCCTCATAGGGAGAAACAGATTGAATCAGTTGCTTCTATTATGGCTCCTGTGTTAAGAGGTGAAAGATGTAGTAATTTATTTCTTTATGGTAAAACTGGAACCGGAAAGACTCTTTCTGTGCTATATGTTAGAGATGAAATTTTAAAAAGAGCTAAAGAGATGGGTATCGAAATTAGGATAGAATACCTTAATTGTAAGCTAAAAAAGGTTTCAGATACAGAATATCGTATTTTGGCAGCTCTAATTGAACAATTAGGTGGATCAATTCCATCTACAGGATTACCTACCCAGCATGTTTATTCTAAATTTATAGAAATTATAGACTCTAAAAAACAATTAGTTGTTATTATATTTGATGAAATAGATCAAGCTGTTAAAAAAATGTCTAGTGATTTTTTATATACCCTCTTAAGAATGAATGCAGAATTAAGTAAAGCTCAAATATCTATGATAGGTATTTCAAACGATGTTACTTTTTTGGATAATATAGATCCTAGAGTTCGAAGTTCTTTAGGAGAAGAAGAAATCCTTTTTCCAACATATAATGCTGTTCAATTGCAAGATATCCTAAAAGAAAGGTGTTTAGAGGCATTTAAAGAAGGAGTTGTAGATGATGGCGTAATTGCCAAATGTTCTGCATTAGCGGCTAGAGAACATGGAGACGCCAGAAGAGCACTGGATTTATTGAGAATTGCAGGAGAATTAGCAGAAAGAGAGGGAGAAAAAAGGATAACTGTAGAATATCTAGATAATGCTAATAAAAAGATAGAAAGAGATAAAATTTTAGACTTGGTGGAAACTCAACCAACACAATGCCAAATTGTTTTATATTCTATTTTAAGTCTTACACAAGAAAGAAAAGATGAAAAAGAGAATAAATTATTCTTTACCGGAGATGTTTTTAATTTATATCAAGAATTATGTGCTAAATTAAAATTAGAAATTTTGACTCAAAGAAGAGTTTCAGATATAATTGCTGATTTTGATATGCTTGGATTAATTAATGCTAATGTTATTTCTAAAGGGAGGCATGGAAGGACAAGAGAGATTAAATTATCTATCCCGAGTAATCTTCTTATAAAAGTTGAAGAAATACTCAAAGAATCTTTAGGAATATAATAAATCACTAAGATAATAAATTAATAGGCCTAGCCTAAATTTATCTGAGGAATGATTAAAATGAATAATAAAGAACTATTAAAAATATGTATGCAAGAAGGTTTTCTTCTAGATAAAAGTATTCTCGACCCTCTTTCTATCCTTGAAGAATCTTTAGCTAGGCGTTTAATTCATTCTATTATTTCTTTAAATGTTGTTCAACACGTTATAACCAAACAAACTTTTATAGAACATTCTTCCATTCTTCTAAAATTAACCAATCATCAAGAAGATGTAGAATTAGTTAAAAATTTCTTTATATCTTTAGGAGCAATACCTTCAGATTTTTTACCTAAAATAGTTCAAGAAACTGATAAACAGATCGTCAAATCTAATGTAAAAGTACTATATTCTCCCCTATTTATTCCAAAAAAGATAACTGTTCAAGATTTTGTAGGACATTTTAGATCCAGATATGAACAAATAAAATCTTTTTTAATTGAAAAAAATTTAGATAATCTTAAATCTTTAAGAAAACTAGGAAAAGAGAGGGAAAATTATTATATTATTGTATCTATTTTAGACAAAAAAATAACTAAAAATGGAAATATTTTATTAAGTGTTGAGGATTTACACGGCCATGCTACTGTTTTAATAAATAATAATAAAAAAGAATTGTTTGACAAGGCTAAAGATATACTTTTAGATGAAGTTATTGCTTTGGGCGTTTCTGGGAATAATGAAATTTTGTTTGCTACAGATATAATTTATCCAGACACTATATTACCCGAAAAGAGAAAATTAGACAGGGAAGAATGTGTAGCTTTTATTTCTGATTTACACATAGGTTCTAGTATGTTTTTTGAAGAAAATTTTAAAAAATTTATAAATTGGTTAAATGGTAATGAGGGAGATGAAATTCAAAAAGATTTGGCTTTAAAGGTAAAATATCTTTTTGTAATAGGAGATACAGTAGATGGTGTAGGTGTTTTTCCAGATCAAGAAAAATTTTTAATTATAAATGATATGACTAAACAATATGATAAACTAACGGAATTATTATCTTCTATTCGTAAGGATATTGAAATAATCATTTGTCCAGGTCAACATGATGCGGTATGGGTTGGTGAGCCTCAACCATTAATTGAGGAAAAATGGGCTCCAGGTTTATGGAAATTATCTAACGTTACATTAGTTGGTAATCCAGCCATTATTGAGATTGCTAATTCTTTTAAGGTTTTGATGTATCATGGAGCAAGCATGCACGGTATTATTGAAGAAATTGAAGAACTTAGGACAAAATATGGTCATAGGGCTCCAACAAGGGTAGTAAAGGAGATGTTAAAAAGAAGACATCTTTCCCCTATTCACGGCAGTTGCGACTATATCCCTAATGAAAAAAAAGATCCAATGGTCATAGAACTTGTTCCAGATATTATTTGTACCGGAGATCAACATAAACCAGAAATTTCTAGTTATAATAATATCCTTTTAGTTGCTTCTTCTTGTTGGCAAGCCAAAACTCCTTTTGAAGAAAAGGTTGGTCATGAACCTGATCCCTGCAAGGTTCCTTTGTTGAATTTAAAGACTAGGGAGGTGAAGATATTGGATTTTTCTTCAAAAGATAATGAATCAGTCTGAAGGTCATTTTAAAAGTATTTTTACTCTATTGTCTAAGGAGTATAATATTGCGGAGGAAGCAAGAAAAAAAGGACTTGATCCTATAAATCATGTAGAAATTCCTCTTGCGATGTCTTTAGCTGAAAAAACAGTAGGATTAATATCTACTCTTTATCCACAGATGAAGGGTACCAAAATTTCTCAAAGAATCTTAGAGTTAGAACAAGAATACGGTCAATTAAATTTTAGGGTTTGTTTAAAAATTGCAGAAGAAGTTGCAAAAGAAAGATTTTGTAAATTTGAAAGTTTGTTACAGGCGATAGATGCAGGTATTAGAATTGGATTTGCATATGATACTTTAGGTGTTGTTGCTTCGCCAATTGAAGGTTATACAGGTATTAGTCTTGGAAAAACTAAGGATGGAAAAGATTACTTTGTAGTTAATTTTTCTGGACCGATTAGAAGTGCGGGAACTACTGCAACATGTAGATGTATTATCCTTGTAGATTACCTTAGGGAGTTATTTGGTTTTGAAAAATATGATGCTACCGAAGATGAGATAAAACGTTACGTTACTGAAAATTTTGATTATCATGAAAGGGTTAATAATTTACAATATTTACCTACCGAAGAGGAAATTATATTTTTAGCAAAGAACCTTCCAATACAAATAGCAGGCGATCCTACAGAAAAAAAAGAAGTATCTAATTTTAAGAACCTTCCAAGAATTCCTACAAATTTTATTAGGGGTGGTATGTGCTTATGTTTTTCGGAAGGTTTAGCTCAAAAAGCTCAAAAAGCAGTTAGGTCTCTAAAGGAGGCAAAGCAAACTGGATTTGTTTCAACCGGGTGGGACTATTTAGATGATTATATCCTTTTACATAAAAAAAGAGAAAAAGGAAGTAAAGATACTACTGCTACTTATATAAAAGATTTAGTTGCAGGTAGACCGGTATATGGTCACCCTTCTCGTTCGGGTAGTTTTAGATTTAGATATGGTCGAAGTAGGGCTGCGGGGTTTTCTGCAACATCCATACATCCGGCAACAATGTTTTTGTCTAATAAATTTTTATCTAACGGAACTCAATTAAAAATAGAAAAACCTACAAAAGGATGTGTTGTTACTTGCTGTGATGTTATTGATGGTCCCATTGTTAAATTTAAGAACGGTTCGGTTAAAAAGATAGTTGATTTAGAAGAAGCTAAAAGAATTTTCCACGATATTAGTGAAATTTTATACATAGGGGATATGCTTTTTCCTTTGGGTGATGTTTTAAATAGAAATGCGGAGCTATTAAAACCTGGTTATGTTGAAGAGTGGTGGGGTTTAGAAGTTAAAAGAGAATTAGAAAAGGTAGGAGAAACTAACAATCTGAATTTTTATTCTGTTTCATTTAAAGATTCTTTAAAAATTTCAGAAAGATTTGGTTTACCTTTAAATCCTTCACATATATTTTATTGGAGTCAAATAAGTCCTATTCAATTTAAACAATTATTAGAATGGTTAAACCATGCCACCTGGAATGAAAAACTAGTTTTGCCTTACTCTAAAGGTAAACAAGAAGAGTTTTTTGAAGGTAAGCGTGCTCTGGAATTAATAGGAGCAGACCATGAGGTTTTTTTAGATAATGTAGTTATAGAAAAAGGCGAAGAATTATTGTTTAATTTAGGTTTAACCCCTTTAGATTTTAAAGAAAAATTGCCCAATATAATTAATTCTTATCATGATGAAAATATCTTGGAATTTATTAATAATTTTTCAATATTTACTATAAAAGATAAGGCTGGAGATTTTATAGGTGCTAGAATGGGTAGGCCAGAAAAGGCTAAATTAAGAAAATTAACTGGCAGTCCAAATGTTTTATTTTCCATTGGCGAGCAAGGGGGTAGATTTAGAAGTTTAAATGAAGCAGTTGAAAAAGGATTCTCTAAATCTGAATTCCCATTATACTATTGTGAAAAATGTGATAAAGAATCCATTTACAAGACTTGTGTGTTTTGCGAAGAAGAAACAAAAAAAAGGTTTTACTGCAGGGATTGTGCAAAAATCTTGACTAAGCCCTGTTCTGAACATACCAGATATTCAGAGTCGTATAATCGAAATGTAGATCTTAAAGATTTATTTAATAGTGCTTTAAAAAAAATCAATTATGCTCCGGAGGATGTTCCTGCTCTAATTAAGGGTATTCGTGGCACCAGTAGCGATTCTCATGAAGTTGAAAATATGGTTAAGGGGATACTTAGAGCAAAATATAATCTTTGTGTAAATAAGGATGGAACTATTAGGTATGATGGAACTGAGATTCCTTTAACACATTTCAAGCCTAAGGAAATTGGAACAAGTATATCCAAACTTAGAGAATTGGGCTATCTTTTTGATTGTTATGGCAATTCATTAACGGATGAAAATCAGATTTTGACTTTATTGCCTCATGATATCCTTCTTCCTGCCTGTCCTGAAACGCCGGATGAAAAGGCCGATGATGTTTTTTTAAATATCTCTCATTTTATTGATGAACTTCTAGAAAAATTTTATAACCTTCCAAAGTATTATAATTTAAAAACGAGGGAAGATCTTGCCGGTCAGTTAGTTGTTTGTATGGCTCCGCATAACTGTGCAGGAGTTGTTGGAAGAATTATAGGGTTTACAAAGATTCAGGGTTTGGTTGCAAGTCCTTTTATGCATGCTGCGATGCGAAGAGACTGTGATGGTGATGAAGCTGCAGTGATGTTGCTTTTAGATGTACTCTTAAATTTTTCTTTTAAATATCTGCCTTCGCACAGGGGTGGAACGCAGGATGCCCCATTAGTTTTAAATGCAAGAATTAGGGAGGGAGAGGTAGACGATCAAATTTTGGATTTTGAAACTTGCTGGGAATATCCTTTAAAATTATATGAATTAGCTGAACAAAGAAAACATTCTTCTGAGATAAAAATAGAGACTGTTAAAAGTTTTTTAAAGGAAGGTAAAAACTCTTTTGAGACTATGGGGTTTACTCACGATACAGACAATATACACTCAGGAGTATTTAATTCCGCCTACAAGGTTTTACCATCAATGAGAGAAAAAGTACTTGGGCAAATGGAACTTGCGACAAAACTAAGATCTGTAGACGCTTCAGATGTTGCACGGTTAGTCATTGAAAGGCATTTTATAAGAGATATTAGGGGTAATTTAAGGAAATTTTCTCATCAAGTTTTTAGATGTGTGAAGTGTAATGATAAATATAGAAGACCGCCTCTAGCAGGTGTTTGTAAATGTGGCGGTAAAATTATCTTTACAATATCCGAAGGTTCAATAAAAAAATATTTGGATCCCGCAATAGAATTAGCCGAGACATATAATATCCCTGCATATACTAAACAAGCGTTAGAGTTGGCTAAGTTATATATCGAAAGTATATTTGGCAAGGAGCTTGAAAGACAAGTTGATCTTAAAAGTTGGTTTTAGTTTAAGTTTTTATTTCAATTATATCTTTATCTTTTAATATATGGTTTAATCCAACTGTTTGTCCAGCGAATTTGGAAGAAGGACCCCATATTTTAGCAGATTTTGTCTGGTTTTTTAGGTTTTTAGATATTTTTTCTGCCGCTTCTTGAAGTGTCGATCCTTTTTTAAGGATCATCGGGTCTTTTGAGTGTTCTTTTTTTGGTTCTTTGGTATATACTCTTATAATAGGGAATGTTTCAAATAGCATTTTTTTGAAATTTTCTACCTTTTCGGTTCTTTCTTCCTTTCCGACTAAGAAAAATCTATATTTTTTAAATTTTGATCTTAAATTTGCTTCTAGTTTTCTATTTTCTTGTTCGGTTAATTTATCTATTTTAGTTAAAATGAGTATTATTTCAGCCTTCGTACTTCCTATTTGTTTTATTGAATCTTCTATTTGGGTTAAATTGTCTATTACTAATAGAATCGTATCTGCGGTATGCAATATCCCCTTTTCCGTATTTGGAAATGAAGGAGTATCTATAATTTGAATTTTTATATCTTCATAATCCATTGTTCCTAAGACTGGCAATACAGTCGAATGGGGAAACTCGGTGATATGTGCTCTTTGGTTTGTTAATCTTTGAAAAAATGTGGTTTTGCCCGAATTCGGAGGTCCAACAAGAATTGCTTGCATATCTGCTTTCTTTATTCCTTGTTGAGTAGATTTTCCAGATTTTTTTGCTTTTTCCTTACTCTCCAATAATTTTTTATATCTTGTTTTCAGTTGAGCTCTAAGGTTCTCACCACCTTTATGGCTCGGAGCAAAAGAAATCATTTTTTCTAAATATTTTAGTTTATCTTCAATAGTTGTTGCTTCACTATACTCTCTTTCTGCAAAAATAAATTCTGGATGGGCGTTTGCTGGCATATTATTCTTAAATTTTGTTTGTTTATAAAAGTTGTTTTATGGTTTTTTATTTAGTTTAGGTAATAAAAATAAAAATTGGAAAAAAAACGAATATTTATAAATAAGCGTTTACAGTGTTTTTCATGCAAAATCAGAAAAGGGTGATAAATTTTTTATTTTTATCGTTGTTAGTTGTATCTTTATTTTCTTTTTCGATTGTTAGTGCAGGATGGTTTGGAGATATGTGGGGGAAAATTACTGGGAATGTTATTGCTGAATCTGAGAATATTATCATAAATGGAGATTTTTCAAATGGTCTAAACGGCTGGTCCAAAGGCGGGGGAAAACCAGGAGCACAGAGTATACAAACCGTTCTAACAGAGGGTGGGAGAACATTCGGGAGGGTTATGGTTACAGAACCTTCCAGTCTAAATTGTTGGACTACTGGACCAAATCCAAGTCACTGTAATTCATTTATTCAGTCCTTGGGAATGAAACCAGCAAACATCAGCTTTTATGCAAAAGCAGAATTCAGAGCGCCGGTAGGATATAGTGCGAAGTTAGAGATTAATTCTGGATATGTGCAGTACCAATCAAAAACTACCGAGGGTACTGGTGGCTGGATTACTATTGAAACTCCGATATTAACTACCTCTGACAAGAGATATTTTGAAGTTAGGTTGATTAGCCAATCTCCAGATACTAATGGGACATATACTGATTGGAGGAATGTGCAGGTTATAAAAGTTGAGAATATTACAAATTCGACTTGTACAGATTCAGATGGTGGATTGAATTATTATGTTGGAGGAAACACCACAGATAGAATAAGAACCTATTCAGATGCCTGCGGTTATGCAGGAACCGAAGATGATGTTTTAACGGAATGGTACTGTTATGATTCTCCTACGAGGGGATTGACTTCTGAAACAGAATTATATACTTGTCCGAATGGTTGTGTTGATGGGGCCTGTGTTAATAATACGACTTTATATTTTGTTTATGCCGATGGGATGAACGAGGATAAAAACGCTTTAGTAAATGTGTCTCAGTTGCTTGTTGGTTACGGGATAATTCCAAAGGGCTATGAAATCCAGTTTAGGGAGTCTTCTTCTGTCGATGGATTTAATTTGGGTGTTCCGATTGTTGTTGTTAAGTATGATGATAATTGGATGATTGTAGTAGATGTTGAGAATGCGAGCAATATAATTCTTGCTACAACTATCAATTCATTTATTATGTCCTCTATTCTTGAAGAGGGAAATCCTACTGCAGATATTAAAATAAAAACAGCTGATGAAGTGACTCACAAAGATTTAATAGAGATGATTAAAGGCTATTTGCACTCTTGTTCATCTACCATGTCTTTAATAAAATCTCCAACAAACTTGACTCTTGATGGAAGAAATTGGCTCTTGAAATACAATAAGTCTTATGATTATGGGGATGAAAACTATTCTTCTGCCAGCTGGAGCTATTCTTCAAATAATCAATATTCTTATTCTTGGACAAGCGTTACAGAGCTTTCCGATCAAAATGCGGTTGAGCAAAGATTAAATGATGCATTAGAATATAAGTTATGTGATAAGCAAAGAGTTTATTTTGGAAATGAGGTATATCAAAATGAATATCAAACAGTTTATGTATGTGAGAATTTTTGGAGATTAGCTGATGATGCTCAAAGAGTTTCTCCAGAAGATATTTGGAATTATGAAAATGATGTTGTTGTAATATGGTTCAACGAAAATAAATTATTCAATATGGAATTTAGTATGAATGATTATTATACTTGCTATAGCTCCGAAGACTGTCAAAGGATGGAACAAGAGAATCATCAAAGAGAGCAAGAAGATCTGATAAGGTCTATGGATAGTCTGTTAGATAATGAAGGTAAGTGGGTTAATCCGCAGATGGATTATATTTCTGAATCTTTTGTAGAATATTTTTTAATTGATTGTCCTTCGCAAGTTTCTAATGAAGGTTATTTGGGCTCTTGGAATTGTAAACAAGAACCAATTATCTGCCCACCACATGGTGAACAAAAACAAGTTTGTACTCGATATAACGAGGAATTAGGAAAAGAAGAAAAGATAGAAACAGCCATGCAGTGTAATCCTGGAATATGTTCGGGTTGTTATGTGCCTAGATGGTTTGGTTCTTTAGGCGATGATAAATGTATTGAGTATGGTTTTAGATTTAAACAAGAATCTGGGGATTTTGAATGGTTTAATGAGTCTTACGTGTCTGGAGGATATAGGGAAGATATAGATCGGTTATATATTCGAGATATAGCTAATTATGATGAGGATATTTCTCTAGTTGTTTATCCAAACTCTTCTGTAGCCCTCAGGGTTCTAGATTGGGATAATAACACATATTACTTAAATAAGGGAGACAAATTGGATCTTTTAGAGATTTTAAATCTTAGTTTCTACTCAGATAGTATTTTACCGTTGCAGCTTTCTCTTCAATTGAATGATACCTATTACGATTCTTCGAATTATTCAGATAGTTATGCTGATTTCTTATTTATTGAAGAAAGTCAAGAGCAAGTATATAATTATTCTCGTAAACTTCCAGTTTATTTTAATATGTATTGTGATATCGATGGACAGTTTAAACAACAAAAAACACAAGCATGGGGCGAATGCCAGAATAATTACGAGTGTGAGAGTAATCTTTGTTCTTATGGGGAATGTGTAGATCTAAAAGGTCTTTCTGATCAAGTAACTGGTTTTAAGGGTTTTGTTGTAAAGATGCTTTGTAGGCTTGGAAACTTGCTGAGTGAAGATGATTATTTACAATGTGTTGCAGATAACGCCTAGTTGAGAAGGTTTTTAAATAACCGGAGATTATTTTAGTGATGGTCATAATAAAAAATAAATTTTATGGCGTGGGGGTTGTTAAGTGTTCTCTATTGTCTGGATTCTTTGGACTTATAGGCGGTTTTATATTTGGATTTTTACTTTTTATTTTCATTGAAGCGGCAATAGATGCTTGGGGAATAGGTGATGGGATTCCTCGTGTAGGATTATTTTTCTTATCTTTTTTAGTTGTTCCTATTGGTTTTTTCATTCTTTCTTTTCTAAGCGGTCTTATTTTTATCCTATTGTTAAATCTCTTTCTTAAGATCCTAAATGGGGTAGATTTTTATTTTAGGGGGGAAGGTACTAGTAATCCCTCTCTTCCTTCTAGATCTTTAGAAGAGCCTTATTCTCTCCCATCTTATCCTTCAAACAATTAACTTTTTAATCTCTTTTTGGATTAAAATATCATGAAGCTCGGAGTTTTATTTTCTGGTGGAAAAGATTCAACTTATGCAGCTTTGCTTGCTAAGAGTTCGGGAAATGAGATTGCTTGCCTAATTTCTATATTCTCACAGAATCCGGATAGTTTTATGTTTCATACCCCTGCCATAGAACTAACAAAAAAACAGGCCAAATCTATGGCGGTTCCAATTATTATTAAGGAAACTGATGGTAAAAAGGAAGATGAATTACAAGATCTGATTGATGTTATAAAAAGGGCTATAAAAGAATATTGTATTGAAGGTATAGTTACAGGTGCTGTAGAAAGCGTTTACCAGGCTTCTAGGGTTCAAAAGATTTGTAATGATCTAAATATCGAGTGTTTTAATCCTCTTTGGCAGAAAAACCAGTTAAATTTATTACACGAACTCATTGAAAATAATTTTGAGATTATTGTTTCTTCTGTTGCAGCTTTTCCCCTAGATAAATCTTGGATTGGAAGAAAGATAGATTCGAAGTTTATTTTTGAAGTAGAAACTCTTCAAAAGAACTATAAAATAAATCCTGCAGGGGAGGGGGGAGAATTTGAATCACTAGTATTAAATTGTCCTTTGTTTACTAAGAAGATAAATGCCAAGATGTTAGATATTACCGGGTATGGAAATTCTTGGCGAGGGATATTTGAATAATCTCCACATTTAATTTCTTGGAATTGCTTATCTTATCCCTATTAATTGATTTTTATTTTGTTAGGTAAAGTGCTGCATATCTTCTGTCCAAATGTGTCTTTTCTCATTTAAGTATTTTAT
>CAZKBE010000007.1:9234-28894 GCA_964551115.1 Candidatus Woesearchaeota archaeon | reverse complement strand
TACCTACTCTTCCAAGTCTATACCATCCAGGTCTGAGGAATATTGGTTTCTTTTTCTTCTGCTTTTTTCTTTATTTCTTCTTTCTTCTTTTTACCTAAGGATGCAATTAAAATCGATTCATCTTTACTAATTTTCTCTAATTGTGCCAATGTTTCTACTCTAGTAAACTTAACTCCTTGAATCTTATTTCTAATCTTTTTATCTGATCCCCAACCAATTGTTGGCCTAATAAGATATCCTCGTTCTCTCTTCTTAACTTTACTTCCTCCGCCCTTTGGCCTTCTCCAAACTTGCTTTCTTTTGATTTTTTTACCTACTCTTCCAAGTCTATACCATCCAGGTCTGAGGAATATTGGTTTCTTTTTTATCTCTGTCATTATAATGTTTTTCCTCCTTTTTCTACTAGGTAAATTCCATCTTGGAATACTCTTCTATCTCTATTCCTTACTATTGTAGCAAGTTCAATATTTGCAGCAGTTTGTCCAACTGCATCTCTATTTGCGGATTTTAATTCAATTATATTTCCTTTTACGCTTGCATCAACACTATCTAAGATCTTTGCGATCCGATCTAATTTTTCTCCTAAAAAGTTTTTAATTATCAATTTTTTACCTTCAACTTTTACATTCATCGGGAAGTGAACATTACAAATCTCTAATTTATATACATACTCTTCTTCTAATCCATTTACCGCATTTTTTATATGTGCTTGAACTGTTCCAGCTAAAGCACTTTCTCTTCTTGTTGGTTTTTTACAGACCAGATTAACTTTGTTTCCTTCTTTAGTAATCTTTATCTTATTTGAAAATGGAATTTTTTTAATAATCACTTTTCCATTTTTTTTAGCACTAAATTCTGTATTTTTAAATACTATTTCAGTTCCTGCAGGTATTTCTACGCTTCTCATTATTTCTTTTGTCATTAGTAGTAGTAAGCCAGAAGGCAACCTCCTATATTTTTTTCATAAACATCTTTCTGTTTTATTAGACCAGCATTACTAGATATAACTAAATTTCCAAAGTTTCTAGATGGGAGGAATCTTCTCATATACTTATCAAGTTCTGCTACGCCAACACTATATCTTGGCTTGATAGCTCTACATTCATTTAATTTAAGTATCTGAACTACGATTTCTTTTTTGACGCCATCAATAACTTCAAAGTCTATATACCCATCTGCTTTCATCATTTCAAGTAGTTTTATAAGTACTTTTGAAACTCTCTTGATCTTGACTTCTTTCTTCTCTAGTCTTTTAATATTCATGATATTATTCAATGCGTCTGATATTATGTCTTGTGCCATTAGCTATATTTTTTAAATCCAAGTTGTGGAGCCAATTCTCTGAAACACTGCCTACAAAGATCTAAGCCATATTGTCCAACATGGGATCCAAATCGGCCGCACTTTTCGCATTTCTTACAAGCTATACCAAACTTTCGTTCTTTAGGCTTGTTGTGTTTAAGAAATTTCTTCAAAACAGCTGGTTTTTCTTTCAACTGCTTTGTAACTTTTCTCCAATCACTTGCACTCATTTCTTCCTCCTTAATATTTTAGTTTTGAATTTGTCTTCCATAAATTGCATAATCTCCTGTGCTGAAACATCTTGTCTTCTTACTTTTCCTCTTTTGACTTTTTTAATTCCAACTCTCTTGCCTGTTCTAGTAAATACTATTGTTGCTTCTAATCCCATTATACCTACTTCTCGTATATACTCTACACCCGGCAATTCAATATATTCTTTTATTCCAAAAGAAACAAAATTTTTCTGGAATTGTTTTTCTTTTAAGGTATTTGCAGTACCAACAAGAAGCATAGCAATTTTATCTTCAGCCTTTTTGCCTCTGAGTGTAACTTTTACTCCAACTTCTAGTCCTGGTCTAACTCCCCAAGTAGGTATTCTCTTTATTGCTTTAACTTTTATTGGTTTTTCACCCGATAACTTAGCTAGTAATATTTCTCCTTTTTGTAATTTTTCTGCAACTCCTCCAACATTTAGGACTAGTCTTTCAATTTTAACAGTTCTCATTATATTTTCTTTCATTCTATTGCTAGTAGGATATTCTTATCTAGGCAGACAAGACTTCCATCCCCCATTTTAATTTCGAGTATTATTTCTTCTCCTTTCTGCTTATCTCCGACTATTTTTCCCTTGGAACCTATATGTTTTCCCTTAACTACTTCAACAGTATTCCCCTTGCTTAAGGATATAATTTTTACTATTTGATTCTTTTCAAAGTCAACGATTGCACTATCACCACAAGAGAATTTATCTTTAGTTATAAAGTTTTTACCATCTTCTAGGTTTGCTTGAACTATATTTTTTCCAATTATCTTTTTACCAACGATTTTTACAGTTTTACTCTTAGTTTCTTTAGGAGAAACTTCTTCAAGTTTGAATTTCTTATTTACTAATATCAATTTATAATTCTTACCTAATTTTTCAAGTTGTAATATATCTCTTGGTTGAATTGGGAATGCAGGATCTTTTCTAACTTTTCCATTTATCTTGACACTACCTTCTAAACATATTTTTCTAACTTCTCTTCTAGTGTCTGCTATTTTTAACATATCTCTAATTGCAAATACTATCGGCATGCCCTTATCTCCGTCGTGACTAGCAACGGCTAAGTATGTTTTTCCTTTTCTAGCCAATGGCCATTCTCTAGGCATTTCACTTATTTTCTTGTGCATTTTCTTTCTCCATTTTCTTTTTGATTCTCTTTTTATCTTCCTGACCAAGTTTGATTATTTTAAGATTCGAAGGGTGAAACCAAACTTTAACCTTATTTCCATCCTTCTTCATATGATTTATTCCTTCAATACAGACCCTTGTCTTAACCCTATTCACTTCTGAAACCTTTCCAACTTTCTTTTTAAACTTACTCCTCATAATCATTACCTCGTCGCCTTTTCTTACTTCTAAACTTCTTATTTCATATTTTTTTCTTAATACCTTATCTAGTGCAGCACCCATTAATTTTTGTTTTAAATGTAGTGGTAAATTATGTAAATATTTTCTTTGTTTTCTAGGTTGCTTACTTGATTTCCAGCTAGTTGAAAATTCTTGTTTCATATTAATAAACTACCGAAGCTAGCTTCGATACCTCCTTCCATCTTTCCTGAATTTCTCTAGCAACAGGTCCTTTTACCTGAGTACCCTTTGGATTGCCCTTTATATCTTTTAAAAGTACTACAGCATTATCACTAAAACATACTCTCTCACCACTATATCTTCTCCATGGTTTTTTCTGTCTAACAATTACTGCTTCAAATACTTCTCCTTTCATTTTAGGATCTCCTTTTCTTACAGAAACTCTTACTAGGTCTGCAATTCTTGCAGGAGTTTGTCTACCCTTTCTTGTATGAGATCTAATTACTGAAACAATCTTAACTATCCTCGCACCGCTATTATCACAAGCATCTACTATGCTTCCAATGTTAAGTCCTCTAGATGCTTTTGCTGTTATTGCTTTCATTTTTTAAACTCCTTATTTTTTTAATTACTATAAAATGTATAGACTTACTAATTGGTTTACATTCCTTTATTTCTATATAATCTCCAACTTGGATTTTTCCTTGCATTTCCATTGGGACTTTTGCTTGAAGTTTTGTTTTTCTTTTTTCATATCTTTCATATTTTCTAAGGTAAAGTAGTCTTTCAAATTGTATTACTATTCTATCGCTAAATTTCTTAATTATTTCTCCTTCAAAAGATCTTCCACGAGGGTTTATTTTCTTTTCCATCTTAGTCTTCTCAGTAGTTATTTTTACTGCGTTCTTTTTATTTTTTATTTTTTCCATTTTAATTTTTTATTTGACTTATATCAAAACCTTCATCAAGAAGAACCTTTTTAACCTTAATCCCATGATCTCCTTGAAGTTCGATTTCGTTATTCTTTATTGTGCCTCCACAAGCAAGTTTTTCCTTCAATTTTTTAGCTATTTCCTTAATCTCCAAGCCTTCCAATCCACTAACCAAAGTTATAAATTTTCCAAACCTTCTTTTCTCAGTTCGGATAGTTATATTTTGTTGTTTTTTGGCTATTTCTTGGCAGACACACGCTTCTGAAGGTAAACCACAGTTCGGGCATATAGTCATTATTTTTTCTTCCCCTCCGCATTTTCTTTAGTCATTATTCTTGCTATTTCTTTTCTAATCGCTTTCTTTTTAGCAGTTTCTTTCAACATTTTTATTTTAAGTTCTTTAATTTTACTTTCCATTCTTTAGTTTCCTCTTTGGTTTAATTTGTTCTTCTTTAGCAGTTGAGTTTAATTTCATTCTATTCAACAATTCCTCAGTTATCTCTACATCTTCTTCAAGAAGCTTGTTATGTTTTAATACGCTAACTTCAACGCCAACTACTCCCATCTTATCACAGCCAGTGCTTCTTGCCTTGTCTACTAGGTGTCTCTGATCTCCTGTTTTTTTAAGATGTCCAAACTTGAATCTCCATGTTTTAGCTCTTTCACTTGGTAGTCTTCCAGATAATACTATTTCTCCTCCGAGTGCTCCTGCAGCCTTTATCTTTGTTAGCATTTTATAGGCTATTGATTTGAATCTAAGTGAACCAAATCTTTCTAAAGATAATGCGATTTCATCTGCGACAAGTTGAGCATCTAAATCTGCTTTGGTTATCTCGCCAATGTCCACATGCGGGTTTTCCATCTTAAATTTTTTCTTTAAGATACGAGTTAGCTTTTCTATAGATTCTCCCTTTTTACCAATAATTATACCGGGCCTATGTGTATAAATTGTTATTTTTTCACCTACTGGTGTATAATCTATTCTTACGTTAGAGATTCTTCCCTTTCCAAATTCTTTCTTAATGAAATCTTTAACTCCAAGTTCTCCTTTTCTAAGACTAACAAATTTTCTTTCTTCCATTTTTATTTTTTCTTTACCATTATTTTAGTTTTTTCTTGAACCTCTATATGTACATGTGTTCTCTTCCCTCTTCTACCTTCTTTTTTATAAGGTAATTGGGCCTTATTTGCTATGGATAATGTGATTATTGGATTTTCTATTCCATTTACTTGTGCATTAGCTTTTAATTGTCCTAAAAGGTGAATAAACTCTTTTGCAGCATTTACAGGGTATCTTCCAGACATCATTCCTTTACCTTTTCTATGTGGGATCTCTGCACCATTCATCGGGACAGCTTTTTTCTTTAGGATTACTTGCTCTAGGAAGCTAACTGCCTCATCAATAGTTTTTTTCATTATTACTTTGCCAATATATTTTGAATTCTTTGGGCTGATTTTAACAGAAAATCCATTTACTACTGCTCTATCCTTTACGCTTATTTCTTGTTTAACTACTGGTTTTTCCTTCTTTTCAGTCTTCTCTTCAACCTTCTCTTCCATAATTGGTTTTTCTGGCTTAGCTGTCTTAACTATCTTTTCCTTATCTTTAACCTTGTTATCTTTAGCACTAGGGGAATATTGTTTTTCCATTTTACTTTACCGAAAGAGAGGAAGTTCCTTTCGTTGCTCCAACTCCTGCTGCTCCATGTTTAATTACTCTTCTTGTCATTGCAAATTCACCAAGTCTGTGGCCTACCATTTCCAAGGTGATCTTAACTGGTACGAACTCTTTTCCGTTATGTATACCTATTGTCCAGTCGATAAATTTTGGAAGGATTACCATTTCTCTTGTATGGGTTTTAGGTACTTTATTTTTAGCAATCTTCTTTTCTGCCTTTTTAATAAATTCTTCAGAAGCCTTAGTATCTCTCATTAAGTTTCTTCTTTCTCTTGAACAAATCAACTTAGCGAATTCATTAAGGGAAAGATTCTTTAATTCTTCGACTTCAAGTCCTCTAAACTTTCTTTTCTTTGCTACAAAACTATTTTCAGTCATCATTTGTTCTTCCTCCCTGTTCTTCTTGGTCTTAATAAACCTACCTTTTGACCAGGTGATGCGAATCTCTTTATGATCTTACTCTTAATTCTCTTTCCTCTTCCAGAACCAAATGGATGGTCTATTGCGTTCATCTTAACTGCACTAGTTCTTGGCCAAAGTTTAGATTTAGCTTTTTTAATATAGTATTGTTTTCCAGCCTTTAATATTGGTTTGTCTAATCTTCCTTGTCCTGCAAGTTCTCCTATTGTTGCTCTACATCTCGGGTCTAATAGTTTATCTTTTTTAGATGGTAAAACTATCTTAACTAAATCTCCTTGCTTACCTATAACTGTAGCAGAGTTTCCGCCAGTTCTAACGAATCTTCCTCCATCCTCAAATGAATTCTCAATGTTAAATATCTTAGTTCCAGTTTTTATCTCGCCTAGAGGTGCTATGTCTCCTTCAGATTCTCCTCTAAAAAATATCTTTTGACCTTCAAAAACATTCTTTGCTGCAAGGTTATGGAATGTCTTTCCAGATTTAGATATAATTTTTATAATTGGAGCAGTGTGCCCTGCAGAACTAAATAATCTTATTATTGTCATTTCTCCTTCCATTTTGCTTGGGTATCTAGGTCTAACTGAAAAGGCTGTTCTTTTTACTCTATATGTAGAACTTCCATGTCCTCTTGCCTGTGAAACTATCCTTTTTCCCATTTATAACATTCCTATCTTCGTTGCAACATCTGCAGCAACAAATTCTGGTTTTAATTTTACATAGGCTCTTTTTTTATTAGCTCTTGTAAGTGTTTTAACATTCTCTACTTTAACATCAAATAATTCTTCAACTTCTTTTTTAATCTCTTCTTTTTTTACCTTTCTATCTGTCTCAAAGCATAAAAGATTTTCTTTTTCAATCATTCTTACGACTTTTTCACTCGATATAACTTTTTCTAGTATTATTTTTTCCATTTTTCTTCAATCTCCTTTATAGCATTTTCAGTATAAATAACTCCTCTTCCAACAACTCCATTAAGTGTTAGATCTTCAACAGCTACATCATCTACCTTGATGACATCTATTCCTTTTCTATTTACCTTTTCCTTGTTACCAATAACTAATGCAACACCTGCACTTGATCTATATTTTCTCCCTCTTCCTTTACCTTTTCCACTTCTTCTAGATTTCTTCTTTAAAGCTTTTTCATAGTTCTCTCCAAATATATTTTTTAAGAAAGATATGAATTCTTTTGTTTTCATTTTTAAAAAGTCTTCATTAACAATTATTGGTAGGCTAGTTGTTTTAACTTCAATGTGCTTGGATAATATTTTTTTATTGGCACTTGCACTAAAACAAGATCTCATTGCCATTAATAATTCATTCTTATTTATTTTTCTAAATTGATTCTTTTCAGATCTTGGAGGATGAGATGTTCTTCCACCTCGTGCATTTGTGGTAGTTGCACCAACCCAATTAAATGAAGCACCATGCCTTGACATAATCTTTCTAGGTACTCTTGAAATTCCCTTACCATATGTTACTTTCCACTCATGTCTTTTCTTTCTTGAAATTCCGGAAGCTGAATAACCTGCACCTGCTCCAGGCATAACTCCATAGGATTGCTCTCTTTTTTGAGCTTCAAATACCTTTAGAACTATATCTTTTCTAATCTCCGATGAAAAATTCTTAGATAACTCTATAGCTTTTATTTCTTTTCCAGATTTATCTAATATTTGTGTTTTCATCTTAATTCTAATAATTCATATTTATTTTTTAATTTGCTTTTTGGAGCTCTTAAAGGTTTTGTTAATACCAATTGTCTTTTCTTAGTACCCTGTAATGATCCTGCTAGGAGGATATAGTCTCCTCTTAACTTACCATATTTATGGAATCCACTATCGGGAGTTATATCGTTTTCTTTTATATTCGAATTATCTAAAACAAGGCTATTATAAACAATACGCGTATGGAAACCCATCTGACCTGAAATAGGTGCTCTAAAGTTAACTCTGGCTGGATGCCATGGTCCCAAGCTTCCAGGTCGTCTAACTCCTTTCTCGCTTTTATGGCTCTTAAGTGAAATACCAAATCTTTTAACAGGACCTTGTAAACCCTTTCCTTTAGTTACTCCTCTTATATCTATTAATTTTCCACTAATCACTTCAGATACTTTGATTCCCTTACCCATTTTTTCTTTAGCAAATGCTAATTTTTCTTCTTTTGTTCCGTTAAGACCTAATTCAATTAATCCTGTTGTCTTTTTGAAAAGTTTATTCTTTAAATCTGAATAGACCAGAATTCTTAAATCGTCAAAATCTTCTTTCAATTCTTCTATTTTCTTAACATTCTTTGGAATTCTTGTTGCTCTTTTAAGTTCTTTATCTGCTGAAACAACAACTTCCCCTACCACCTTTTTATTTTTGTATGCTCTAACTGAAAATATTTTTAATTCAGGACATTCAACAATTGTTACTGGAATAGTTATTTTTTTACCCTTGGTCATAGAATCAGGAGTTTCATCTTTAACTAATGCAGAAATCATGCCAACCTTATATCCTACAAATCCCTTTGGACCTTTTTCTTCAGTTTTTATTGCTTCCCAATTTACATCTGGAAGAAGTTTAGTACTTCTCTTTCTAGGCCAAAACCTCATGCTTCCGTATCGTGGTCTATGTATTCTAGGCATTTTTTATTTATTCCTTATTTTAAACTAGAAGATAAAAATCTTCTCGCTCAATATTGCATTCGTTTCAATAAACGAGTGTGCAACACCAAAATCGTTAATCTAATCTAATTAGATTAATATCTACAAGAACCAAATAAAAAGTTCCTTTTTAAACTTGTTGGTTTTTTGAACTAGGGATTATATATTTATTTTGTTAGAATAATTTTTTAATTTCATATTCCTTGGTTAGCTTATTTAATTGATTTTCTTTTGCCAATTCAAAACCAAAACCCTTTTAAAGCATGGATTTTTTATTCTCTTAACTACTTCTTAGTTATTTAAGATTTAGTGGATACACAACAATGGGATTGAATAACGATGAATTTGATTATCTCGACGATGGAAATGAAGAGGTCTCAGTTGTAGAAGTAATTAAGTCTACTCCGGAGATAATAGATCAACCAAAAAAAGAGAACCCCGTAGATGAGGAAAAAACACATCTTTTCGTGGTTAAGGTAACAACTAATAAAGAAGCGAGAGCTTTTGAACTAATTGCGGATAGAGTTACATCTAAAAATCTAGAAGTCTATTCTCTTTCTCGTCCACATGGATTAAGAGGGTATGTATTTTTAGAAGCAAAGGATCGAGAAAATGCTGAAGAGGCATCTTATAATTTACCATATGTTAAGGGCATAATCCCTAAGAAAGTTTCTTATGTTGAAATAAGATCCATGCTAGAGCCAGTTACAGCAGATGTAAATATAGAGAAAGACGATATCATTGAAATTGTAGCAGAACCATTTAAGAAAGAGAAAGCAAAAGTTATTAGGGTTGACAAATCTAAGGGAGAAGTTGTTGTTTCTTTACTTGGTGCAATAATTCCTATCCCCGTTACAGTCAAGATAGATAATGTGCGAGTAATCAGAAGGGAGGATGAAGAAGAAAATAGTTAGTTTTAAAAACCAATCTTCTAAATTAATTTAATGGTTACAATAAAATTGCTTGTTGATGGAGGCTCTATGAAGCCTAGCCCAGTTATCGCTCAACAACTTGGTCCGATGGGAATTAACATGGGTAAGGTAATTGCTGACATAAATATAGCAACAAAAGATTTCTCGGGGATGCAAGTTCCAGTTAAATTGGATATAGATCCTAAGACTAAGGAATATAGTATCAAAGTTCTTTCTCCGCCAGTTTCTGCCTTAATCAAAAAAGAAGCAGGTATAGAGACTGCATCCGGAAGTAGAAAGAAATTACAATGTGGAAATTTATCCATTGAACAATTGATCTCAGTTACTAAACAAAAGTTTACTAATATGCTTGCAAAAGACTTTAAGAGCGCATTCTTATCTGTTCTTGGAAGTGCGATGACTTTAGGTATACTAATCGAAAGTAGAGATCCAAAGGAAATCATTCAAGAAGTAAAAGAAGGTAAATTTGATAAACTTATAAATTCTCAAGTTACAGAAAGTTCTCCAGAAAAACTGGCAGAGCTTAAATCATACTTTAGTCAGATTAAATCTAAACAAGAAGCTGTTAAGAAGTCTGAGGATGAAGCAAAAGCTGCTGAAGAAGCTAAGAAAGCACAAGCAGCAGTTGCAAAACCTGGTGCAGCAGTAGCAGCTAAACCTGGTGCAGCCGCAGCAAAACCTGCAGCAAAACCTGCAGCTAAAAAATAGATTTAAAAACAAACAACTCCCCAAATAAGTAAGGGGTTATGGGGTAACCTGGTAGCCTACGAGCTTTGGGAGCTTGTGATTCCGGTTCAAATCCGGATAACCCCATAGGGTGTCGAGTTAAACTCGATACTATTCAACTAAAAATCAAAAAGAAAAATGGCAGTAAAAAGAAAAAAAATCGGTTCAGCAGGAAGGTTCGGTGCCGGATATGGTAAGCCGAAACATAGACTTGTCGCTGTAGAAAAAAAACAAAGGATTAAGCAAGAATGTCCATATTGTAAGGGGAGAGCAACAAGATTAGCTAATGGTATTTGGAAATGTAGTAAATGTTCTAAAAAATTCTCTGGAGGTACTTATTATCTATAGTTTTATATAGACAATACTTATAATTTATCTATGGCTTTATACAAATGTTTTAATTGTGAAAATAAGATTCGATCTGAAGAGTTAGATAAAAGATTTTTATGCCCTCATTGTGGTTCGAGAATATTCTATAAACCTCGTTCTAAGATGAAGACTGTAAAAACAGATTGATGGAAGATAAAGAAAATCCTTTTGCAAATCTTGACGAAGAAACCCAAAAGAAAATACAAGAAATTCAAGTATATGAACAGGGGTTTCAACAGCTAATTCTTCAAAAGAAATCTTTTCGATATGAGCTAGAGGAGATTATCTATGCCCTGGAAGAGTTAAGTAAGTCCGAGGGAGAAGTTTTTAAAATAATTGCAGGACAAGTAGTTATTCGTTCAGAAAAAAATAAATTAATATCTGAGTTGACTAATAAAAAAGAGATAATTGAATTAAGACTCAAGAATCTTGATAAACAAGAAAATGAATATTCAAGTCACATTGAAAATATCCGCGAAGAAATAATAAAAAAATTAACACCCTCGGAATATAAATAGTTCACTATATAAATCTTTAAATAGTCACATTTCAATTAATATATTAATGGTATTCAAATTTTTGAAAAAAAACAAGGGAAGCGAGCAAGAGTCTCCAGAGTTTATTGAGATTGGTGGAGAACAAGAAGTAAAAGACTCAAAGGTTCTTGTTAAAACTTTTATACTTAAGGAATATGAGGATATAAATGCGATCTTAAATTCTTTAAGAGAGGGCTATACTATTGCAGTTATTGATATTAAACATCTTAAGAATAAAGATGTAATCGAATTGAAAAGAGTTATAGCAAAAATCAAAAAAACTGTAGAGGCTATGGAAGGTTCAATCGCAGGTTTTGGAGAAAATACAGTTATTGCAGTGCCTCCTTTTGCTAAAATTCAAAAAGGTTCAGAAGAACCTGCTCCAAAGAGAGCAAATGATGGTTTAGAAAGATTTTAATTAGTTTTTTAAACTCTTAGATCTCTTACTTTTTAATGGAAAAATTATTTTTAGAATTTAGAAAGAAAGTTTTAGGAAATGAAGATTTTTCTATTCTGGATTCTTTAGAGGGTAAGGTTATTTCTCTTGCAGGAACTGTTCAATATTTAGATATCCTTCCATTAGTAAAGAAATATTTAGAAAGTTTAGGTAAAAACGTTATCTTAAAGAAAGGTGCTTTTCACAAAGGACATGTTATAGGTTGTAATCCTGCAGCATTTGATTCTAAGGCAGATACTCTTTTATTATTGGCCGACGGAAAGTTTCATGCAAAAAATAATGCTCTTATACTAAATAAGGAGATTTTTGTATTTAATTTAATTAAATTAGATAAATTTTCAACAGAAGATTTAGAAAAAGAAAAGAAGAAAGTGAAATCTAAACAATTAAAGTTTCTCTCTTCAAGTAACGTGGGAATTATCATTTCTACAAAATATGGTCAAGAATTTAAGGGAATAAAATCTATTGTCCAAAGAATTGAGAAAATTTCCAAAGAGGTTTATCTATTTGAAACAGATAACTTATCTATAAATGAACTAGAAAACTTCCCAAATATTCAGATATGGGTTAATACTGCCTGTTATGGTATCGGTTTAGATGATCCAAGAATACTTAACCTCCAGGATGTTTTATGTTTTATTTAAATTCTAGAAATACTAAAAACTGTTTTTAATGCAACTATTATAGTTGCCGGAACAAACATCACCATTAATGCTGAAAGGACTGCACTTAACGAAGACAATATTGGGACTGTAGAAACATAAATTAAAGCTGTCTGGCCAAAACCACTAACAATAACTAGCGAAAGAGAGGCAATAAGAAATGTAAAAGAATCTTTATCTCCAAAGTTAGAAAACCCTACAAAAATTCCAAGTAAAACTAAGAGGGCATAGGGTAAACTACTTGTCCGGGCGATATTTAAGTTCTGTTGAAGTATGCCAACCAAGACTGCTAAAATAACTCCTATTAAAAAGGCATAGGCACCTATCAAATTCTCTTTAGATTTAACCATATATAATAGGGGTATTTTGCTTTTATAAAGATTTTGGAAGCTAATCTCTATCTACTAAACCGAAAGATTTAAAAAGGTGTTGTAACTTTAAAATTACATCATGGTAAAACTAACAAGAGCTATATTTGCATTTGCATTTGTTTTTATATTCGTAATGGGAATTGGAAGTGCATTAATCAGTGTAAACCCTTCTCCTGTCTCTTTCTCAAATCCAGATACTCAAAAAACTGTTACAATTTCAAATAATGATGCTTCTACAAATTTTACATTTAGTTATTCTTCCATCTCTTTTTCAATTCTGGATAAAAATGATGCTTCTATAAATTTTATTGCAGATAACATTTCTAATTTAATGGGATCTGATAGTTTTATATTAAACATCCGAAATAGCTCTACACTAGACTATTCTAAATTTTCTTTGGGGAAGACTTATTCCACTACATTTAATCTAACTGGAACTAAATATTTTTTGAATTCAACAAATAATACAGAAGTAGTTTCCATAAATCAACCTATCACTGTTCAAGTCGAAAATACTTATTGTAAATATGGCGCTCTTGGTAATGTAATCTCTATAGATAGTGTAGATGAAGATAATGATTTTGAATGGGAACCTTTAATGGATGTAGAAGTAGAGGTTCAGGTAGAAAATAACGACGACGATTCTTCTAAGAGGGCAGTTGTAAAGCTTGTATTATATGATTTAACAGATGAAGAGTTTGTAGAATTTGAAGACGGTGAGGACGAATTAGAAGAGACAATCAGAATTTCAGATGACGACGAAGAAACAGTTACCTTCAACTTTAGATTACCTGCAACAATTGATCAAAATCATGAATATAAACTTTATGTAAAAGCTTATGAAAGCGGGGAAGAAGATACGTTCTGTGATTCTGAAGATGGAATCGATGTAGACATTTCATCCGATTATGAGGTTGTCATGGATGATTTAGACCTTCCTTCAGTATTCGTTTGTGGAGATTCTAATCTAGTTTCACTTAGAGTTTATAATCTCGATTTAGGTGATGAAGAGGAAATGAGGGTTAATTTATACAATCAAGAATTAGGATTAAATCTATTTTCAGAGAGTTTTGAATTAGATAATGGAGATGACGGGGAAGTTTTATTCAATGTACTAATACCAGAAAACAAAGAGGCAAAGTCTTATAGGCTTTCATTTTATGCAGAATATGATTACAAAGAGAGTACAGATACATTTAGAGATGCAGAAAATCTAGGCACATACACCATTAGATTGGAAGGAGACAAATGCAAGGCTGATACCAGCAAGACTCCTACAATTGCTGCAGTACTTGATGAAGAAACCAAAACAGTTGTTGGAAAAGATCTAGTTATCAAGATGACTGTTACAAATCCGGGAAATACGAGTTCATTTATTTTAGCTTTAGAAGGGTATGATTCTTGGGCAGATTCGGCAGTTTTAAATCAAACAACATTCAATCTTGGAGTGGGAAAATCAGAGATAGTTATTGCAACATTTAATCCAACAATGGCTGGAACGCAAGAGTTTACTATTAAAACCGTATATGGTGGAAGAATCTTAGAACAGAAAGTGACTGTGGTTATAGAAGAGAATCAGAGTTGGTTCTCAAGAGCTTTAGATTCAATAGGATTTAAAGGAAATTTAGCATTCTGGCTCACCGTGGCTATATTTATAGTATTAATCTTAATTATATTAGTTTTGATTGTGAAATTTATAAGCTCTTCTAATAGAGATTAAATTTATTAAGTTCCTATTTATCTTATTTTAATGATAAGTAATAAATTATTTTTTAGTATTCTATTCCGATACGTCCTAATTGCAGTTGCAGGAATAGGTAATCTTTTTCTTTTTTACCGGGTCTTTACGTTTCCAACCATTCATCTTCCAGCAATTATTCTTTCCACTATCAATGAGACGTCTATTGTAGGCTCTTCTATTGTTTTTGGAAACTCAGTTTTAGAAATAGCAAACGCATGTGTCGCTGGTTCGGCCTATTATCTCCTTTTTATTTTCGGGATGGCTATTCCATCCAAGTTATCAAAAAGACTGCTAGTTATTGCTTATTGTTTCCTTACTTTTTTCTTAGTGAATGTTTTAAGAATAGTTTTAATGGCTTTAATATTAAATTCTTCCTTCTTTAACGAGGTTCATTTATTTTTGTGGCATATTTTCTCAACAGTTTTCTTATTATTTATCTGGTTTAGCGCAGTTAAGATTTTTAAGATAAATGTGATTCCAATTTATACAGATTTTTCAACTATAAAAGACACTCATAAAACCAAGAACCGAAAAAAGAACTATTAGCCCTGCGATTATAACTCCAAAGGATATTGCAACTATACTTTTCTTTTTTTCTAATCCTATCAACCAAGCTAAGAAAGTTCCGGTCCAAGCCCCTGTCCCAGGTAAAGGAACTGCAACAAATATTGCCAAAGCTAAATATCCTACCTCGTTAAACTTCTTTTCAAATTTATCTTGCTTTTTTCTTAATCTATCTATAAACTTATGGAAAAGTCTCGAATATAACTCCCATCTGAGAAAGATTTTATGTATCTTTTCAAGAAATAAATATATAAGGAATATAACCAATATATTGGAGACTATCACTAATATAAAAAAGGGAAATATTGGCAAATTATTTTTAAAACAATACTGTATTATCACTGGTAATCCGACTCTTAATTCTGTTATGGGCAGCATAGTTAAAAGCAAACCAACAATTAATTGAAAATCCATTATAATTTTGCTTCGTTTATCTGGGCGATTACCCCAATAACATATCTCTCCGATAATGCGAGATACCCACAATCGCCAACATTTAATACATAACAATTATCTCCTTCTTTTTCTATACTCTGGACCTGAGAAGTTCTAGCTAAAATTATTGTTTTATCTTTTGTCGCATTGGAACAATCTGCAAAGTTCATGTTGTTCTCTAAGGCATATTCTCTATTATTCACAGCTCCCGTTACATCTTTAACCCAAGGAAAAACTGAGATAAACTGAGACATTGCCGAATGTCCAACTATCGCTAAAGGACATTTCTCTAGTCCGGGTTCAAAAGAGATTACTACTTTTTCAGATAGGCTAAGAGGGGTATTTATGGGGATATTATTTTTTTTAGGGTTAATTCTGAGGTATACGTTGAATATTTTAAGTGTCTGTCCTTTGTAGTTTATAGGAAATTTTCCATGGTAGTAGGTTAGTTGTCCTTCTTTCACTTTTGTGAACTCTACTCCCGCATAACTAAACTTATTCTGTTGCTGAACATAAAGGTATCCTCCGATTAGACTACCTAGAACTAAAAGCATTATTGTAAAAAAGATAATTAATTGTTTATTCTGTTCTTTTTCTACGGTTAAAGGTCTAACTTTCTCATTCTTTTTTATACTCTTTATTTTAGTTTTTTTATTAACCATGATTTTACGTAGTTTTTTTAGTTTAAAAATCTATTTTATTCCGAGAAGTTTATATGAAAAAGCATCTACGCCTTTTTCAAAATCTCCATAGATAAAGATGCAATTTTCTCTCTTTTCAACTCTATTTGTTTCATCTTTCAGAAATACGATTAAGTTATCCGAACAATCTTTTATGGGTAGATTTTCTTCACATTCTTCTAAACAGGCAGTCTGCCACCTTGAATAAACTCCTTCTAAATTCATTAATATTAACTGAGCCGAAGGATCTAAATTAATGATATAAAGAGGTTTATTCAAATAATCTGCAAAACTAGACTCGTTTAAGTAAATGTTTCTAGACTCATTTGGCAGGCTAAAGAAATAAAAATCTTTATTTTCACTAGATAACACTAAAAGTTCGTTTTGTTTTAGATAGGTTCTACCGGCATAATTAATTTTATCTGTTCTAATTTCTTGATCTCCGGCAAACATTTCACTCGCAAAATATCCTATGGTGGATAATAGTAAAAGACTTGCCATTATGATACTTACAACTATTTGCATCTTTTTTTGTCTAGCTTTGATTTCTTCTTCAGATTTTATTTTTCTAATTGCCATTCAATTGTATGCTATTTTGGGTTTAAAAGTTTTGAGGTTTGGGTTAAATTTAATATCTAAAACCCTATTAAAGGGTTTAATAAAAAATTTCTCAGTCTATCGACATAATAAAAAATTAAAATAAATAAAAAAAAGAAAAAAGGGTTCAAAGAACCCATATTTATTCACTTACTCTACGTCAGCAACAACAGTTGAGGACTTTATAGTCTTAGCACCAACAGCTGTGTCTACATCATTGTTAACCAAGTATGTAGCAGCCTTTGTTGTATCAGCAGCATCATAACCAGCAACTAAAAGAGCAACTTTGCCCTCTCTAGCGAAAGATTCGATCAAGAATTGACCAGCACTTACGCCTTTTGCAGTTGTGAATGCTTCTCCACAAGCAGCGCTTCCAACTAATTCAGCAGCAATAGCATTGATACACGAACCACCAACAACAATCAAGTTTTTACCTGTTATCTTTGATGTTTCAGCATCAGTTGCAACCATTGTACCTACTTCTCCAACAGAAGTTGTAGATCCAACAGCAACTCTTACATCAGCTACAGCCTCTTCACCGAAGTATTCGATTTCAAGGTTATATTCATCTCCAGACTCGTCTGTAGATATTTTTGTAGCTAATTCAGATTTAACTACTGCAATGTACTTCTCATCACTTAATGTTTCTTCTTTAGAAACATTATTTGAAGCAAGAGTTACGGACAACTTGTCATTCGTAGTGTTTGTTACTGTAGCAGCAAACATAACACCTTGATTAACATCATCGTCTTTATCTGCTTCCATGAAGCTAAGTACAGCATTTTCAGCTGCTGTAGGTATTGTCACAACTAGTCCCTTTTCAGAAACTACTTTGTTAAACACAACTCCGTTAGTGAACTCAAGATATACAGTATCATTTGCAGAATTAAATCCTGCAAGAGTAACTGTTACATCTCCAGCTTCATCAGTATCTCCAACTTTGGAAACAATTGTACCGTCCCATGTTAGATCGTTAGATCCAATTAGGTCTTCCAATTCTACCAAAACGTCAGCTCCATCAACATCGATTTCAGAAACTTGATAGTAAAGTGTTTCGACATCGGATAAATCCTCGTCAATCAATGTTACTATAAATCTATCGTCTTCTGTAACGGATAACGCATTTGTTGTAAGATTTGTTGTATTTACCTTAGCACCTGCTTCCCATGTCATAACTGATCCGTTTGCGTATCCTGCATCAGCATATGTATATGCGCTAGCAGCAATCTTCAATGGATACTGCTCTTCACCTTGTACGTAAGCACTTCCATTATACCACATTAAAGGTATATTGAAGTTACCCATTTCCAAAGTTAAAGTTTCAGAACCTCCATTTAAGGAGATTGTTTCAGAGTCAGAAGCATAGGTTAATCCATTATAGACTAAACTTATTACTCCTAATCCTGGCATTTCTAACGGATTAGCTTGAGTTAAGAAAGTTGTATCTTTAGAGTTCCAAGCTAATGTTACTCCATTTAGATAAGTTCCATCGGATGTTACTGTTGCCCACAATCCTCTAACCTTATCGTCAGAATCTTCACCGATGATTACTTCTTTACCGTTTTCAAGTATAATTTTACCTGAACCGATAGAAAATTCAACCTTCTGTGTTGTAGATTCTCTTGATGAGGAAAGAATATTTTTGATAGCTACATAAGAGCCATCAGATAACTGAGCAACTCCGCCTTCAGATAACTTCTTGACATTAGTTCCGTCAACATTTAGTATGACTTCCTTTTCGTCTGAAGTACCATCAATCCAGTTTATGGAAACAACTTTGCCGTTTACTGTAGTTTCAGCATCCTGTTCAAGTATAACAGTATTTGCAGAATCAAGCAATTCTATTTTTGTAGAAGTTGCTGTTAATACATAATACGCGCTACCTAGAAGAGGCATATCTGATTCAGGCATTTTAGTTAAGTTTGCTTCACTGTCATCAAAATCTATAGTATAGCTTAAAACATTGTTTGCGTTTGCAAATTTAAAACCTACTGTTGGTTCTTTATTTTGATATTTTGTATCAGAAAATAAAGACAACACATTAGATCCTAAAGTTATAGATTGTTCATAATCTACATCTTCAACGTCTCCACTATCATAGACTCCATCAGCTAAACCCATTTCTAATTCATCTGCATCTAAAGTTGCGTATGAAGAATTAAGGGCTTCATTGAAATAAAACTTATCTGAAGATTTCTCCAATTGGAAAGAATCTCCGCCTTCAACGCTAACTGAGCCTGTACTCGCAACTAATTTTCCAGTTAAGTCGGAATTGATACTTGTTGCAGCTACCATATCAGTAGAAGCAGCATTAGCACCAACAACAACAACAGCACCCTCAGATGAGAATGGAGTTGGATAACTAGCAGCAAAAGCACCAGCCATTGTAGCGCCTAACATAAGAACGCTTCCTACTGTTGCTAATATTTTTTTATATTTCATTATTTAATAACCTCCTTTCAGCACTATTTGGTCAGCCGCCTTGACAAGGCCTCGCGAACGAGTTCAGCATTTCCTAATAGCCTGGCCGGATCTTATGACTAGGGAATCATAAGCTTGTTATGACCGCACATTTTCATGTACTGTCTAGTCATGTACATCAAAGATGCACAAGTAACTTAAAATTCAAGTCTTTTTAAAGGTTTGGTCTAAAAACCTTACCCAAGGAGCGTTTTTTAGCAGTTTATTTAAAAAGCTTTCGTTTTTTAGATCAATTTTGGAGTAAATAAGATCTTATTTACCTCGCTCTTCTCAATCTTATTAAATATATGGCTTAAAATAACATATATCTCTTTCTATCTTTCCACGACGATAGATATATAATCTAATATTTCTCCCCCATATTGTGTTCTTATCGTCGAATAACCACAACCCGTTGATTTTTAGAGAAAAGAATTCTATTCACATACCCATTTCAAATAATTTATTCTTATTTCCCTAAATAATCTTCAAATACTTTCAAGCAAATAGTTAAAAAGACATTATTCTTTTAGATCAAATGGTGAAAAAAGAAACAAAAACTCGTTATTTCGAATTAAACTCTAA
>CAZKBE010000007.1:0-9134 GCA_964551115.1 Candidatus Woesearchaeota archaeon | reverse complement strand
CTGCAGCAATCATTTGGCCCTCACCACAGCTTCCTTGATAGTATTGTGCTATCTTAACATCGTCTTCCTCTGCATAGATATCTATTTGCCATGCCTTAAACCTCTTTTCAATAAACATTACATTATCCATTGTCTGATAAATCGTTGAGTTTAGAGCATCTCTTGTGGTAATTCCCGGATTGTTACAATTTTGACTGCCACCATATGCCTCTCTAATTAATCCTCCAATATCTAGCGGCAATGGTTCACTTACTACACAGTCTGTTGTCTGGGCTAATAGTGCATCAAGTAGCCCTGCAATCTCTAAAGACTTGTCTCCCTTGTCTTTATTGCCAAAAGATAAGACCATAAAAATAAACGCCGCAATGACCACTAACACAACAATAACAACGAATCCTACAATTTCCTGTTGACCTCTTTTATCAAATCTCATAAAAAGGCTAATAATCTTTAGTTAATAAATCTTTCAATAATATCTAGTTGGCTTAGTTCTTAATTTCTTCCGCAAGGGAGGATCCATGGGTAACTTTATTCAATTTGTCATAGAAGTCCATAACCATTCCAGCCGGAATTTTTATAGTTATCATTAAATCGCCATTAGATAACCATTCTTCCTGTTCTTTAAATTCGCTTACTACGCCATAGGCTTTACCTGTATGTTGTGCAGGAATTGTAATTCTAATTTTTTTAGTATCTATCTTTAGTGGCAGGACTCTTTGCAAACTTTCAACAATATCCTTAATTTGACTTTCAATGGGTTTATTTTTAACATTTACTTTAGCTTCCCTTAAAGCAGTCATCATTCTATCTTGGGTATATGGTCTACCCTCTGGCGAAACTGCATTTTTAGAAAGAAAATCGACTACTTGTTTATACCTTTGTTCAACCTGATCATTTATGTATTCGGTAGGCAAGACAACTTCTCCAGAGCAAATAATCTTCTTACTAATTTCATAAAAATCAGAAGTTTGAAACTCGATTTCTAGTATATCTTTAGCTGCATGTTCCCCAGATTTAAGATTATAAAAAACTTCATCTGTTAAAACTGCTGAAGATATGTCGCCTACACCCTTTCTTACTTTTAATGCTTCGTCTAGATCTACTAATATTTCAAAGTTATTTTTCCCTTTTTTTATTCTTGCTGTTGTTTGAGTCATTTAAAAGTCCCTCCCATTTTTCTTTTCCATTTTTTTATCTTTTCTTAGTATTGCAATATCAAACCTATCTTTCTCAAAGTTTTCTGCTTGAACTTCTTTAAATATCTCTAATGCGGCCTTTACTCCTTCTTCGCAAGTCATATCCATTTTATACTTTTCCCTTAATTTTTCTTTTATCTTCTCATCTCCTTCTCCTATTGCATTTGCTTTGTATTGTAAATAACTTCCAGTAACATCTGTTGTAAAGAGTTCTCCCTTACCACTCAAACCTGCAAACATTAGTGCTACTCCAAATGGTCTTGCTCCGCCATATTGTGTAAATTGTTGTTTTATATCAGATATCTCTTTAACAATGCTTTCAGGAGTAGCGGGAGAATCATAAGTGACTCTGTGTTGTTGTGCTAGGACTCTGGCTTTATCAATTAATACTCTAGCATCCGAGATTATCCCCGCACCAACTGCAAAAATATGTTCATCTATTTCATAAATTTTGTTTGCAGAATCGCCAACAACCAATTTATCTTTATGTCTTCTATCAGAAATGATAAAAACCCCATCCTTACAAACCATTCCTATAGAAGCACTTCCGAGCCTAATTGTCTTTTCAGCATATTCCACTTGAAGTATATGTCCATCTGGGGCGAACATTGTTGCCGCACGATCATAGCCCATTACTTGGTGTTGCATATCTTCCATTTTAAAAATTCACTATCTTAATCCTATTTAGTTGCTTAGACTTTATAAACTTTTCTTTGCTCAAGACCCTTAAGTGTACCAGATACCTTAAGTACATTCAATTTAGCAAAGGCTAATGATGCCAATACGGGGTTTAAGCTTTCTCTCAAACAAGAAGCAACTATATTTTGACCCTCTTTTTTAACCATCAAATATGCAGATTTTGCCAGGCCTAGAACTCCAATATATTCTAGAATTGCTTGCTCTATCTTTTTATTGTCATCACATTTAACTAATATATATCTTCGGTTATCTCTTGCAGAGGGCATAAGTTTAAGTTTTTTTATTGGTTTCATAGTCCTTTTAGTTTAACATTCTATAAAAATCTTTAGTTATTGGAAAAATGAAATTGATTCTTAATTTGAGTCTTTTTACTGGCTTGAATTTTATTCTTCTCATAAATTTTATATAATCTTTTAGATAGGACTGCTGCAACTATCAAAAGTAATGCTATCCCCCCTAATTTCTTTATATCTTTAAAATCAAATGAGATAACTGTCGGAGTGTTTTCCGCATTAGGCTCATCATTCAAGGTTTCAGTCAAGGGGATATCTTTAACATTCATTGGCTCACTTATTTCTTTTAAAATAATACTTGCTAAGTTATTTTCAACACTCTCTAGTTTTAAATAAAGATCATAAGTATACTTATTAGTAAGATTAATCCTTTCTTCTTTTCCAACATTTAAAATTATATTTATTGGTTCGCTAAATATGGTAATATTTACATTTAAAGAATTTAAAGAATTCACCTTTAAAGAATGGTTCTCCTTGTTGGTCAACTCAAATATTATTGATTCTCCCTTACCTATGGAAATTTTTTGTTCATCTTTTACCTGGATTATTTTTAGAGAATTAACTTTTTGGGTTGACCCGCCACCCCCTCCTGAAGAAGAAATCCTAGAATTTATCGGGCAAGAACCACAATCATTTGAACAAGAAGAACAACTTTCATCAGAACTACAGATGCTATCTCCGCAGTAAGTTTCTTGCTCTCTAACAGCCGAATTTCTTAAACCATTAATGCTATATCCTGTTTCAGTTAGACTACAGGAGTAATTTCCTATGGTCTGTGGGCAGTTAAATAATCTCTCATCTAAAGATAGATTACAATGAGGAGATATCTCTGAAATATTTTCTATCTCCGAATCCTTTATACAGACTAGGTTATTTCCCAAGATTCTATCTAGATAAATTGTCTTATTCCAACTTAGATTCTCAGTTAGATTTAATCCTTTTACTATAACAAATGAAAAATTAGTATTCTCTTTAGAAGAATTTCGATCCTTAATATTAATTCTAGAAAAGTTATTGATGGAGGAATAGGTTATATTAAAATTTAATTCTAAAATCTTTCTTCCTGTTTCATTATTAAATATTCTCGTTATGTTATTAGATATACTTTTAGTGATATTTAATGGCCTTCCACTTAGATCGGCATCCAAAGATGTTCGTTCAAAACAATCATTAGTATCATTGAACCAAATAATTCCTTCTTGTTCTATGGCCGTCCAATTAGGAATACAAAAATCACACAAATTTTCGGCCACATCGTGGAAGGTAGTATTTAGAGATATTAAGCAATTATTTAAATCATATTGTATCCAAGAATAATTATTTAAAATAGTATCATTTATCCTACAATCTGTTAAATTTTCTTCCAAAAAGGCAGTAGTATTAGACCAACTGGCCGAACAAGCATTAAGTTGATTTATTGCTTCATAAAGGTCAATCCGAGGGTAATTTCTTCCATCTCCGGAAATATTTTTCCCAGTTGATTTCAATATTTGATTAATTTCACTAGGTCTTTTTGTTATACTCTTCATAGCTAAATATTGGTTAATTATTGCAATAGCTCCTGCAACATGTGGTGTTGCCATAGATGTGCCTTGCATGGAAATATATCCTCCGCCGAGTTTTGTTGAGTTAATACTGCTTCCAGGAGCCACGAGCATATCTTTTGTCCATCGATTCGAAAATGTTGATAAGGTATTGTCAGCCTTAACGCTACTTCCTACACGAGTTGCATTTTGTATACATGCTGGGGAAGATATATGGGTATTGTTATAGTCATTACCTGTAGCGATAACTACCGAGATATTTTTTTCTACAGCCCTATTAATGGCTATAGAATAGGCGCTTTGTTCTTGATCACAAAAGTCTTCATAACACCAACTAGTTGGGGTTCCATTAAGATATCTACATGGGGAACCAAGGCTCATACTTATTGCCGAAATATTATATCTTTCAGAATTCTTTGTACAATAGTCTATTCCGGCAAGTATGTGTGAATCATATCCGTTACCGCCATTATCTAATGCTCTGATACTCACTAGTCTGGAATTTGGTGCAATCCCCTTTAAGTTCCCTGTTGCTAAAACTGTACCTGAAACATGTGTCCCATGACCATGACCATCCATCGGGTCAAAATCTCCACTAGCAAAATCCCATCCTCCAGGGATTTTTTCACAAGAATAATTTAAACTATGAACTCGAATTGCCGTAATGTTAAAACCATTGCCCTGTATCATTTCATCTGAATAAAGTTTTATAATTACTTCTTCACCCGGTATTTTAATACTCCACAAATTATTGTACGCCCCAGTATACCACCAAATCAGATTGTCTTCTCCATCATAAAGTTCTATGAAATCGTAGTCTTGTTCAACATCAATATCTTTAAAGTATAGTTGTAATGAGTCTGCTCCGCTAAAGTTATACGAAGCAACTGTTTGATAATAGTTATTTGGATAGTTATTTGGGTAATTTGGAGAAGTTATGGATACTGGAAGTTCTTCTGTTTGATTTTCAACAAAAGAGGTACAATTTCCTAGATCTGGATGAGTGTAATCAACACCCGTATCGATTATACAAACGGTTTGTCCTGCGCCAGTTAGATTAATCCCATCTATTTGCAAACTCCATGTAGGTGTGGCATTAATAATACCCCCTGTATCTTGCATGAAAACTTTAACGGGATTATCATATTCTATCCTTTCAATTAAATTTGTCTCCCTTAAAATATCCAATTCTTCTTGATTAAGCTCGGCAGAAAAACCATTAAAAGAAGAATAAATGTATTTTTTAGTTTCAACTTTCTTAATAGCTAAATTCCGCATAGATTTTTTTAACGAGTTTTTTTCTGATGCGGATAAAGAAGAAATGGCATTTTGCCATTCAGGAATTGTGGAAGGATCTCTTAGGGTTATAATTACCTTAACTTTCTCAGAAGAACTATCTCCCCTAATTTTTGTAGATTTAATATTTAAATTTAGTTTATCTAAAATTTTTTCAGATATAACCGGATTATTTTTTGAAGGAAGGCCCAAATCAAATTCTTCAAGGCCTATTTTCACTTTTTTAATTTTATTGCTATCTTGTTTTATGTTAGTTGTAGCTAATACAACTCCTATTAACAGTATTAAAATAATACCCAAACTAACCATCACACCTTTTTTCATAAGATCTCTCTATTTTTATAATTTAAAACAATTTGTATTTAGACCCTCGGACTAGTACATTTATTATTAACACACCCGCAACTAATTTTTCCACAATTAAGGCCTGTGCAAGTTCCGCTACCTAAACAGTTAGTAAGTGTATTGGCATAGTCTCCTATTTTTGTTTTAGCAATACAAACCGGAGCTCCTCCATTTTCACATGAGCAACAACTCCCTCGGGCCATTATGCAATCGCTATCTTTGACACATTCAATTATTCTCGCACCAACAATTTCATTTATAACTCCATTTTGGGCCATGGATCTTATCAGCAAAAAGATTAACATAATCAGGATCAACGAAGTCACCAAAATTAACTCTATTTTTAATTTATTTCCCTTTATCTTTATCATAATTTGAACACTCTTCTAGACTTTTTAATACTTTCTAAATAACCTTATCTTCTCTTAGGTTCTATCCGCTGGTTAAAAGGGTAATATTCTTTTTAATGAGCAATTATTAAAATAAATTTAGTTGACGTTAAAAATAATGAACATTTAAAAACTCTTTTTTCTTAAATTCTATATGAAGATTCATACAATTGGGGGATTCTCAGAGGTTGGAAAAAATATGTCGGTGTTAGAGTTAGCGGATGATGCTTTTATCTTCGATGAGGGATTCTTTTTACCTGCGATTGTACAAATGCAAGAAAAGGAAGACTATCATTATACTGAGCAGAAATTAAGAGCCGTTAAAGCAATACCTGATGATTTAATGATAGATTCAATAAGGCATAAAATTCGAGCACAGTTAATCGGTCATGCCCATTTGGATCACGTAGGCGCTGTTCAGTTTATTTCAAATAGATACAATGCGCCAATTTATGGGACGCCGTTTACAAACGCAGTATTAGACTCTTTACTAAAGGACGAGGGAGTTTATTTAAATAATCCTGTAAAAACCATTCAACCAAACAGTTCTTTTTATATTCAAGGAAAGAATAAAAAATACCTTGCAGAGTTTATCAATATAACTCATTCAACGCCCCAAACAAGCATGATCGCGATTCATACTGACGAAGGAGTGGTGGTTTATGCAAATGATTTCAAATTGGATGATAACCCTGTTTTAGGATTAACCCCCAATTATGAAAGATTAAAAGAGTTATCAAAAGAAGGAGTAAAAGCAGTAATTATAGATTCCCTTTATTCTGGTTCCGATAGAAAAACGCCGTCTGAAAGAATTGCAAGACATTTACTTGAAGAAGTCTTATTTGGAATAAAAAATAACAATGCTGCAATATTTGTGACTACTTTTTCCTCCCACATCGCTCGTCTAAAAAGCATTGTTGAGTTTGGGAGAAAGTTAGATAGGGAGATAATTTTTTTGGGTAGAAGTTTGAATAAATATTCAGAAGCATCAAAAACCGTCGGGATATCTCCTTTTATGAAAGATGTTCGTGTTTGTGCATACAGAAGACAGGTAGAGAAGGCACTTCAACAAATAGAGAAAAAAAGAAAAAACTATTTGGTTGTTTGTACAGGGCATCAAGGCGAGCCAGGGTCAATACTTGAAAGACTTTCTAGAAATCAATTACCCTTTAGATTTGATCGCGATGACAGCCTAGTATTTTCTTCAAGTGTTATACCTACAGAAGTCAATCAAGAGAACTTTAGAAAGATGGAGGATAAATTAAAGAAACGCCAGTTAAGGATTTTTAAAGATGTACATGTTTCCGGGCACGGTGGAAGAGAAGACCTAAGGGAAGTAATTAAAATATTAAATCCAGAACATATAATCCCCTCACATGGAGACTTAGTTAAAACTAAACCAATGGTTGACCTAGCAAATGAAATGGGCTATAAAACTTCTAAGCAAGTTCATCTTCTCCAAGATGGCATAACTCTAAAAATATGAACGATTTAACTGGGGCTTTTTTAATTGCAAAAAGGAAAAAAGAAGATCTTTTATTTACTCGCCAAAGCCTAGCAAATGCAGGGTATCCAATTCAAGAAATCGAGGAAGCTTTTATGGAAGCAAACCAATTAACGTCTGCAATAAATACGGCCCCAATAAATATTATAAAAAAGAAAAAGAGTTATTTTTGGTTTTTGATTATTTTTTTAATCATTTTATTTGCAGGCGCAGGAATTTATCTCTTTCTTGGCAATTTTAAGTTTGGAGGAAACTAATGTACATTCCCGCCGAGGATTCTTTTTTATTTAGGGAATTTCTTGAAGGATATCTTAAGGGCTTAACTCTCCCAAATAATTTTTCAGTTCTAGATATGGGATCTGGAAGTGGAATTTTAGCAGAAACATGTTCTCAATTTATTCCAAAAAAAATATTCTCTGTGTAGATATTCAATATGATTGTGTTAAAAGTTTAAGGGAAAAAGGTTTTGCAGCAATACATTCAAATTTGTTTAGGGATGTTCCAAAAGAAAAGAAATATGATCTGATTTTATTTAATGCTCCTTATTTACCAGAAGAAAAACTAGAAGACAAACAAAGCCAATTAGAAACAACAGGTGGAAAAAAGGGAGATGAAATCTCTTTAAAATTTATAAAACAAGCAAAGAGATTTATTACTAAAGGTGGAAAGATATTTCTTTTAGTTTCTTCTTTAACTCCTTTAGATCCGTTAAATACGTTTAATCCGAAGGTAGTTGCTAGAAAAAAAGTATGGTTTGAAGAGTTAATCCTCTTGGAATTTAATTTTTTTTAGTTGGTTTGGAAGGTTTAATAAACTTAATTTATCCAATTTAATTAATCTAGAACTTTGGAGTTAATCTAAAAAAATGCTAGTTAATCATTTTTGGGTTATCCGTCGCTAAAAAAACCAAAAGCTTTATAAAGCCCCAAAACACCCATACTATGCAAATGATAACTTTGGATTTAATTTCCAAAGCTTCAATCATGTTTATTGAAGCTAGAATGAGTACTTTATCAAAGAATAAAGTATGATGTAAGCCAATTCTAGTGAATCAATCTTTTAGCAGTTTAGGATAGATCTTGCTTATTTGATATGGGTTACACCTTTATCATATCAAAGCTAGTAGTTTTTAACTATAGTTAAATTCCAGTTTATCCTGCTGGAGATTGCAGCTATTTGGTTTGGATTTAAGCATGCAAGTCTGACGAAAGTCGGCGTACTGCTCAGCAACACGTAGTTAATCTGCCCTTAGGTCAGGGATATCCTCGGGAAACTGAGGCTAACACTTGATAGGAGTTTTGTTCTGGAATGATATTACTCTCAAATTCGTGCCTAAGGATGAGACTGCGGCTGATTAGCTTGTTGGCGGAGTAACGGCCCACCAAGGCGATGATCAGTAAGGGCCCTTAGCGGGGTTGCCCTGAGAAGGAATCTGAGACACTATTCCTAGCTCTACGGAGTGCAGCAGCTGCGAATTTTCTGCAATGCGCGCAAGCGTGACAGAGCGAACCAAAGTGTTATTCTTTTTGAATAACTTTTGTCTGCTGTAAAAAGGCAGATGAATAAGGACTGGGCAAGACCGGTGCCAGCCGCCGCGGTAATCCCGGCAGTCCAAGTTGCAATCAACTTTATTGGGTCTAAAACATCCGTAGCTTGTTTAGTAAGTTTCTTGTGAAATCTGGCATCTCAAGTGTCAGGCGGGCAAGGGGTACTACTAAGCTAGAGACCGGGAGATGTAAGGAGTACGTTCAAGGTAGTGGTTAAATATGTTAATCTTGAATGGACTAACAATTGGCGAAGGCACCTTACAAGAACGGATCTGACAGTGAGGGATGAAGGCCAAGGGCGCAAAAGGGATTAGATACCCC